>JBLHQQ010000076.1:0-9913 GCA_047625245.1 Candidatus Azotimanducaceae bacterium | reverse complement strand
CCATGCCATAAACGTTGATTTGCTGATCCTACACCGGTGAGCATAGGCGCGGTAGAGGGCCCTATCTTAGATGTTTCATCCCTGCTCACATCTCTCTAAGATTCGCGTCAGCAAACGTGGAAAAAAAACGATGCCGAAAAAAGTAAACAGAAGAACGATTCTCAAAGGCTTGGGTGCTGTGACCGGTACGGTTGCCTTTCGCGGGTTTGAAGCATCCGCTTCCGCACCGGTTTATTTCACACACGGTGTCGCGAGCGGTGACCCAGCCGCGGATAAAATCATTCTCTGGAGTCGCGTGGTCCCAGCCAATCCAAAGCACCAACTAGTCACCAGTACATGGCAGATATCAGAGACTTCAAACTTCAAGACGCTGGCTAACGAGGGGACTCTTCAAACTGACACGACTCATGACTACACACTCAAGGTTGACGCGACCAACCTGAAGCCTGCAACACGTTATTTCTATCGGTTTACCTGTCAAGGTATCCACAGCCCTGTTGGTAAAACACGTACATTGCCAATCGGTGAGGTTGACTCATACAAAATTGGCGTTGTTTCTTGTTCCAACTACCCACAGGGCTACTTTAATGCCTATCGCCATTTGGCCCAAGCCGATCTGGATCTTGTCATACACCTGGGAGATTACATCTACGAATACGCAGAGGGCCGTTACGCCAACCCAATTGCTTTGTCGGAACTCGGGCGCCATGTAGTACCGGTGCACGAGATTGTATCGCTAGAGGACTACCGCATGCGATATGGGCTTTATCGAACTGATATTGACCTGCAGAAAGCACACCGACGGCATCCCTTTATCTGTGTCTGGGACGATCACGAACTCGCCAACAACACATGGCAAAGTGGCGCACAGAACCACAACAAAGGCGAAGGTGATTTTAACGAACGCATGCAGAACGCCAGACAGGCTTACTGCGAGTGGATGCCCATTCGAACCGAACCACAAGGGCCTATCTATCGTCAGTTTTCAATTGGCCAATTGGCAGATATTTTTATGCTGGATACTCGCTTACATGGCAGGGAAAGGGGCTATACCTATCAGCAAGATCTACTGAGCTCAGACAAAGCCGATATAGAGGCGTTTCGCAAAAAGCTAGCTGATCCAGCCCGGACGATACTCGGCCTGGATCAGGAGGCATGGCTTACTTCTGCGCTCCAGACGAGTAAAACTCGAGGAGCAACTTGGCAGGTACTGGGTCAGCAGGTCCTGATGGGCAAGATCACCACACCTGAACTGAATGAGGCGGACTTTGCCAATGTCGAAATTTCCGAAGGAAGACGTCGATACCTGGATCGTGTCTCGTTTATTGCTAAGGAAAAATTACCGTTCAATCTAGATGCCTGGGACGGCTACCCTGCTTGTCGAGATCGAGTCATGGCATCTCTTAAGACAGAAACTAACAACCCCATAGTACTGGCCGGTGACACGCACAACGCCTGGGCATTTAACCTAACAGACAAAGCTCTAGATAAAATTGGCGTTGAAATTGGTACACCGGGCATCACCAGTCCTGGCCTTGAAACGTTCTTACCTGTGCACCCCAACAACTTAAAAAAAGCCCTGATGTCCAGCAGCCCTGAAATCTTTGATATGGATACGCAACATCGAGGCTGGACGGAATTAACGTTGACATCAGATGCCATGACATCACGCTGGCACTTCGTTGATACGATCTTAAGCACCAAATACTCCGTGATCAGCACTGAGCCAATCATCTGCAAGAAAGGGGCGTGGGCATTTAATTCCAAATGAATACGCAATAGTGAAACCGACAATCTAGGAATAACCATGACAAACGCAACGCAGGGTTCCAAAATGACAGCGGGGAGTGCTGGCAGACATCTGGTTGGGCAATTGGTCGGGGGAAATTGGCAATAATTGAGAATTCGTTGGTAATCACCGCGTTCCTCAGTTTGTAGATAGAAAGAGCTACAACGAGTAAGCTGTGACGAACCGCTACATGAGAAAAAATGATGAGAGCAATATTTTGGGGAATTGGAATACTTCTAGCTGTATCAGTACTCTACTTTGCATTGATCTATGGTGCTTCGGAATTAGGCGGCGAGGTGGTAACACTGGATAGGTCCGAGGCGAATGGTGAAGTGAGTCAGGTTCGCATCTGGATCGTAGACCAGAGCGGAACCGCATGGATTGAACACGGAGATGTTGAATCTTTCTGGATCACTGATTTGACCGAATCAGCTGCAGTTGTGCTGAGTCGCGAGGGTAAAAATATGAGCTACATAGGCACGCCGGATCACGACTCTCATGACCTCTATCATAAATTGCGGCAGGAAAAGTATGGTTGGGCAGACGGGTTTATTGCTCTTCTTACAGGAGGGAATGCCGATTGTGGCGGCCTACCTGTTCGACTCCAACTTGCCAATTAGGTTGATGTGATTGAGCCAAAACAAGGGTCAGAAAAAACATCATTATCCTGATCCTACTCCGGCGAGCATAAACGCCATTATGAGCAAGACTGTTCACATGCGCACAAGCCTCAACACTGACTCTGCAACATTCGATTTAGACTTTTCTTTGATTCTAGTTTCTAACAGAAACGACGTGCCGTTTACGTTATTGCGGAAACCAGAAAATTAGCTGGTTCTTAATGTCCATGACCAAAATAATTTACCTTGAAAACAATGGCACAGAACATCAGGCGCTTGATGAGCAACCCCTGGCGCCCATAGGGAACTAAGACATCAATAAGAACGGCGCAGGAAACACCGGCAGCTGAAGTATTTCTGCTGCTTGAGCCGGTGTCGCAATCGGACGGTTGTGATGCTTTGCCAGGGCCACCACTTCTTCTACTAGTTCAAGATTTGTGACGGCGCGTTTGCTTTTGCCTAAAGGCTCTAACCCCACCTGAACATGGCCGCCTCTTTTAATGCTGTGCTCGGCTAATCCGCAACCCACGCAATCCTCACCAAAGGACGATACCAACCAGGGTAAACCCGAGCCTTCGATCATTTCAAGATAGGCTTCTAGTGCTTTCTCTGTAGGTGGTAAACCAAACGATAGGTTTTCGGTACCGAAGTAAAATTTGATCATACAGCCTTTCGGCAATTTACCGGCTCGTACGTATGCCATCACAAACTTGACGAAGCCGGGCTCGAAAATTGAGATACTCAAACCAATATTAAGACGCCGGCAGGTTTCCACATAATAATGAGCATCATGTGTGTCATTGCGATATACATAGTTGCTAGATCGAAACAGGCCGTCGCTGCCCATACCGGCATAGTTAAAACTGCCGGGGTCACAAAGCCCCATCGTGATCAACCCTTCAGATGCTAACTGTTCTATGTGGGCATAGCGGGTTTCAACGGCTACATCCTGCCCGACTGGCATGGTCGGCGTAAGAATCGCATCAGGTCGTGCCGCTAACAGCTTTCGCCAGGGCCGAGCATACAACTCCGCATCCAGCACACCGGTGCCGCCAATGATAGGCTCGGAAGTGTGGTTATGCACCAGAGATGCACCCGCCTCCATACAGGCGATGGCTTGCTCTACGATCTCGTCGTCAGAATATGGCACCGTGGCATTCACCGACTTCGGTGTTTGGCCATTTAGTGATATCTCAATGATTAGAGGTTCCATAGCGACTTGCTCGTGATATTTGAGTTAAGTGTACGGTACTCAGCTATTTCTGGAAATCGAGACTAACTTACAAAATGACCCGACGACCATATTGGATTAAACTCTTTTGTCAAAGTCAGAAGTAATAGGATCGTATGAACAGCACAAATGAACTGGATTTCACCGGACAGGTTGCCATAGTCACAGGGGCTGGACGTGGTCTCGGTCGAGAGCATGCACTTCTTTTAGCCTCGCGCGGATGCAAGGTCATTATTAACGACCTAGGTAGCGCCTACGACGGTACAGGCGAAGCAGAAGGTAAGGTGGCTGACGACGTCGTAGCAGAAATAAAAGCTTTGGGCGGTGAAGCCACTGCCAACTATGACTCAGTTGTGCGAGGTGACCTTATTGTCGCCGCCGCGATGCTGGCCTATGGTCGCATTGACATCGTAGTCAACAATGCTGGCATTCTAACCCCAGAAACCTGGTCTGAACTCACTCTTGAGTCCTGGCAGCGAACCATTGATGTCAATCTAACGGGCGTGTTTAGTGTCATGAAAGCAGTTTGGCCGATCTTCGTCGATCAAAAGTATGGCCGCTGCATCATGACTTCATCCCCTGCCATGTACGGCGCAGGAGTTGCCGCCTATGCTGCGAGTAAGGCCGGGGTTATTGGGCTCGCCAACTCGCTTCAGTTTGAAGCACGAAAACTTAAAATGGATATCAAATGCAATATCTTGATTCCCCAGGCCGACACGAGAATGACGCAGGATTTTGCATCTTCAATTAATGAACGCCGACTTTCACAAGGCAAGCCCGCCGCTCGCAGTGCACCCGCTGAAGTCAAGCAACGACTCTCTCCGGACAAGGTATCTGCGATGGTCATCTGGCTCGCTCATTCAAGTTGCCAGGCCGAGGCCAGTATCCATGAAGCTGGTGGCGGGTATTTCGCAAGACTGAACTGGGCACGATCGGCGCCGTTATTTGCAACGGAAAAAGAAGGACTTGAGGGTGCGCCTATCCCGGAAAACATCAGAGATGGAGAGGCTACGCTGGTAGATTTCGATAATGGTGACAGACCACTCTCAGGCGATGGCACCATGGGCTCCCCTTCCGCATTGGAGCAGGTCTTTAAACACCTTAAGTCCTAGTGAAGGAGTCAAAGAATAGTGCATGACCAAAAGTTAATTCGACCCGTACGACAGTGGGTTGAAAATTTTGTCATCGGCAAAAATCTCTGTCCTTTCGCCAAGCGTGAACTTGGCAAAGACAGGGTGCGTTTTGTTACCACAGCTTCGGCGACGGTAGAGCAATTATTGATTGCTCTGCAGACCGAACTAACATTACTTAATAGTGACCCCTCCGTTGAAACTACGCTGTTGATCCACCCGGACGTATTGCAAGACTTTGACGACTACAATCAGTTTCTGGGTTATGCCGATGACTTACTGGTAGAGATGGGATTGGAAGGCACATATCAAGTAGCGAGCTTTCATCCGGACTACCAGTTTGGTGGCACACAACCCAATGACGCGGAAAACTACACCAACCGATCACCCTATCCTATGATGCATGTTCTTCGAGAAGCGAGTCTTGAACGAGCCATTGCGGATTATCCCGACGTCGATCAGATTCCCGCACGAAACATCACACTAATGAATGACGTCGGTCAGGCAAAGCTGCAGACTTTATTGAGATCCTGTTTGGGATAGAAACATCAATCCCAGGCTTACTCAGTGCCTAACAACCCCAAAACACTTTTCCATCAGATGCTGAGTACATTGCAGATGCGTTTGCGATTTGTAAATCTTACATAGAAGTTCCGTCAGCAAGCTGATAGGATCGGGGACTGGCCACGATTTAAACCGTCGCTATACTCTCATCTCATTACTTACTACTCTGTTTTTAAGTTCACACTCGGAGATACCAGCCCATGCAACAAGTCAGTGTCTTGCTGATGTCAGCATGAGTAATCCGCCGCAGATCAATATTGGTGACCAAATTGATCACTATCTGATAAAGGAGTTTCGGGGCACCGGCACTATTACCCTCGTTTATATCGCTGAAGATGTACTCCTGAATCGACTGGTCGCCATTAAGATAGGTTCCAAAAGATACTCGCACGGACCATCCCCGCTACTCTACGAAGCTCAGACCCTGGTTGACCTAAACGCGCCTCACACTACTCGAGTACTGGCTGTCGGCAGTATTGACGGTGAACATTATTACGTTTACGAATATATGGCAGCGTCGCTGCGACAAGAGATTGAGCAGCACAAACGCCTCAGTTGGCGTAATTGCCTACGCTCGCTCCTCAGGATAGCTGAAGCCATAGACCACTTGCATCGACGCGGCTACGTTCATGCGGATATTCGACCGCGTAACGTCATGTACGACACGCGCGGTTTTTGTTATCTGTCTGATATGGCGACCACCCGACATGCGGAAGGTATGAACTGGAACGTTGCAATGGAATTTGCCAACAAGAATATTGATCTGGTGAAGTACGCACCGCCCGAAGCGAGGCTAAAGCCAGATGAATATATGTTGGATCCAAGTTTTGACATCTGGTCACTTGGCCTTGTGATGTACGAAGCCCTAACCGGGGTCAGCCTAGTAGTGCCAAACAAAGAACTTTTCAGCGTCGGCTTTAATTCTGATATCAAACTACCGACTAGTTTTGACGCTACAATCCCTGCCATATTTGACGATCTGTGTTCTTGCTGCTTATCACTGGAGCCGCAAGATCGTTTTCCCATCAGCCAGGTGCTGACTTTACTGAGGCAAATAAACGAATCTGAAAAACCCTTCAAACCTAAAGTATTTATCAGCCATACCACCGCAGATCGAGAATTCGTCGAAGAGCATATCGTCGGTTTTTTAGAGAGCAATGGCATCAATACCTGGTACTCCAAAGCTGAAATACAGTCCGCCTCCGAATGGGAGCGCGGTATTCTGCAGGGCCTGCAGGAATCCGCCTGGTTTCTGTTGGTAATGTCCGAGGCATCCTCACGCTCTGAATGGGTTAAAGATGAGGTTTTTTGGGCGATCGACAATCGTCAGGAAAGAATTATACCGGTATTAATAGATCAGGTTGATATGGGCGATTTCCACATTCGTCTACGCCGTATCCAGGCGATCGACATGCGTTTTCAACCTGAGGTCGTAAACGAAAAAATTCTCAAAGCTTTGTGGAACTAGAATTTCCGAGCCTGGTTCAAATCCTTCAACGATCACCTGCGAGCCAGCTCTAACAGGCATTTACACATTACTTGATGTAGAAAAGGTGAGCCTGACGATCGAAAAGTTGCAAGCCAGAGTCGGTGAACGCTTTCCTGATTCAGGACGACTAAATGTTGCACGAGAACTGAACGAAATCTGTGAAGACAGTGCAAACCGTTCAAAGTTTATCCTCAAACCACAACTCTGGCTGCGGCTTGTTGCGGGCGTGGTGATTCTTGTCGCCATCTATTTTTTGGTCTCGGTGGCGAACCGAATCAAGCGGCAGCGAGCTTTGGCGGCACTTCATCAGCTGCGGGCTGTTACCCAAGTGATCGACATGCATCAGTTGATCAAAGATCCCACAATGCTAGCAGCCAACAAGACAAGTTCGTCACCTGAGCGGAAGAGGACGCCTAAGCAAATCGACGTACTCACCAATCAATCCCGATTTACACGGACGCTGAACTCTGGCACCTTAGTCTCATCCCAATATTCTCTTACGTACTATTGAAGGGCCCAATATGACCAGCCAGGATACTTTGTACGAGATCGATAGCGGCATCGCGACCATCACCCTCAACCGCCCCGCGCAGATGAACACCCTGGGTGGCTCGATGTTGGCACTGGTCAGCCAATACGTTCAACAGGCGGAAGACGACAAGGATGTGCGGGCGATCATTCTCACCGGGGCTGGTCGCATGTTTTGTGCTGGACTCGATGTGGTCGGTGCGCAATCTCGAGCCGGTACACAGGCTGGCAGTAATACTGCCGCGTCTATCCCTGTGACCCTAGATGTAAAACGCTTTCCACCGGCTGTTATTTACAATTGTGAAAAACCGATTATCTGCGCACTAAACGGCGCCGCCGCGGGCTTCGGTATGGATATGGCGCTTGCCTGCGACATTCGAGTGATGGCGCAATCCGCTAAGTTAGCACCCACACCTGTTAAGCGCGGCATAGTGCCAGAGAGTGGCGGCACATGGATTCTGCCTCGACTGGTAGGTTGGGAAAAAGCAGCGGAGATATTTTTCACCGCCCGCAACCTCGGTGCCAACGAGTGTAAGGAACTTGGCTTGTGTGCCCATGTAGTGCCGAACGATGAGCTCATGACCTTTGCCCGAAAGCTCGCCGCAGACATTGCTGCCAACGCCCCACTCGCCGTGCAGTCAGCCAAGCGACTCATGCGCATGGGCATGGGCCAGCAGTTCAACGACCACGTGCATCACGTGTACATGAACTTCCTGCAGCTAATGCGAACCGAAGATGCAAAAGAAGGCATGACCTCGTTCGCCCAGAAACGGCCGCCAGAGTTTAAAGGTAATTAATACTGAGGTGTTCGGGCTCAAATCACAAACCCTCGAAGAGACCGAACACCGGTTGTGCCATTAAAAGCGTAAAGCTTTCAGGCAAGCATGTCATCGAGACCTCTATTGAGTTGCCGATGCCTAAGGCGAACAGACGGCCAAATGGTCAATCAAATCTACAGCCGTAAACTGAAGGAACTGACAAAATCACCGCCCAGTCAAACAGGACACACAACCTACCTCAAGGCGTCAGCTCACCTTCAAGCAGCGCCCAGGAATCAAAGTCGCGATTGATGGCAAGACCGGATACCGATTCGATGACCCAGGTTTCTTTGGGTGCATCGATGTCGTAGCGAATCACCTCACCAAAATATGTCGTAAACTGCTCGACGAGCAGTGCATCCCTGGGGTTTTTCTCCAGCATAATCTCGAATAAGACATCGCTGTCAAAGTTGGGCAGCAAATAAAAAAGCGCCACATCCTCGTGGTTGTAAACGAGCACCTTGACCGGATTTTGCGCGTTGTTGGCATTGCGTTCAAAGAGAGACCAGGCACCGCGACCCATTACCGGCACCCAACTCGCCGGTAGTACCACCCGCTTGCCAACCGCGAATCGATTGTAAACACCTGTATTGTTCCACTGCCTGTAATCGTCACCTTCGCCCGGCAGGTGCAATATTCCAAGCAGCTCCAGCACGCCATCATCTAACATCAATGTTGTCGGCCGCGCGACCGCCTGCTTGAACCGGTCCCGCGCGACACCACCGGCGGTAATCAGAAACTGAGGGCCACTGGAGTAAATCTCTGGTGACCCGTCATAACCATGTCCCATCATAATCAAGTACTCGCGTGGTTTTTCTTCGATCCATTCTGCTGTGACCTCCGGCAGCCGATAAGAAGTGAAAGGCACCCATAGTGCATGGTGATCGCCGGAGCGGATTTGATAGCGTCTTGGCGTCGCCTGTTCGTCATTGGAGTTGCGTAAACTCATCCAGGCTTTGATCATCGCGGTGTGATAGTCGCCATCCAGATCGGTGTCGGTAGCGCGAACCGGCTGCCGCCGAAAGGGGGGGAAACGCCGAAAATCAAAACTCCCAAGCGCATACTCCCAGTTCGCCCGATCTAATATACGAGTTGCCGCGTCACTCACGGGTTGATCTGCAAAAGACTGGAGATTCAGTAGCGCTGTTAAGGTGTAACCAATATAGGGCCGCGAGTTGTATTCGTGGAATCCGGCACGCTCCATATACGCAAGATGTTCGAGCAGAAAGATTTCCAATCCATTGTCTGCATTATTAAATCTGGGATCGTTGCTACCGTGCAGTCGCAGCCAGCGATTCTTCAGATAACGGGAACCCTCTGTCATCAAGATATGGTTTTCTGTATCACGCAGCGGCAAGCCCAGAATTCGTGGCGTAAACTCAACAGGCGTACCCCCTTCCTCCGTCATCAACACATTCACGATATGGTCAACGGTTTCGGGATACAACAATTCTGGTGAGTCACCAAAGGTGTAGAGCAGCAGGCTCAAGCCCGCCAACGTGAAGTCGTAATCACCCTCGGCATGAAACGGCCCGGTTGAGCCCACATTGCCAAGCACATGAGCTTCTTGCAGGTATTGATTAACGGCGGCGACATCGCGACCCAGCGCCAGTTTAGCCAGCAGGATTCTTGGCATGGTGACCTTACCTTCTTCCCGCCAGTCGAGGAACTTACGATTCGCCCAGCTTTCAATCAACGAATCGGTCAGTCGCGAGGAACTCGAATAGGACATTGAACGGACGCT
>JBLHQQ010000075.1:0-9946 GCA_047625245.1 Candidatus Azotimanducaceae bacterium | reverse complement strand
TAACGCCAAAATCACAACCTTAGGCGAGCGCGTCGAGGATGTATTTTACGTCACAGGAACAGGCGGTCTGCCGCTGGCTGACACGACTGCGGTTTCACGTCGAATCTGCGAAGAACTTGACCAGCATATTCAGAGAGAAAGCGCCTAATGCCAAATGAGCGCCTCGATCAACTCCATCCCTACCCCTTTGAACGTTTGAATAAATTACTCGAGAACGCAAAACCCGCGGATCTGCCATTTATTTCATTGGCACTCGGTGAACCCAAACACGAAACGGCAGAATTTTTGATCAATGCTTACCTGGATGAAAACCTGATCCGCCGAGGCTTTGGCGCTTACCCTCCGACAAAGGGCTTGCCGGAATTACGTGATGCAATCACCACATTTGTGACCAGGCGATTTAACCTGCCCTCAAAATTGAACTCAGAAACCGAAGTCCTACCCGTGAACGGTAGCCGTGAAGGTTTATTTGCCCTTGCACAGGCCGTGATAGACCCAAAAGACCCAGGCACCACCATTATGCCAAACCCCTTCTATCAAATTTATGAAGGTGCAGCTCTGCTCAGCGGCAGTAAACCCTACTATTTGTCCTGCACTGAAGAACAGGGTTTCTTGCCCGACCTCGACAGCATCCCCGAGGATGTTCTTAAAGATTGCCGCCTGATGTATCTGTGCACACCAGGAAACCCCAGCGGCGCGGTAATGAGTATTGAGCAACTTCAACAGGCCATCAAACTCGCTATCGAATATGATTTTGTGCTCGCCTCAGACGAGTGTTATTCCGAAATTTATAGAAATGAAAACGCGCCACCGGTCGGTTTACTGGAAGCGGCCGCCGACTTCGGACACACCGATTTTCGCCAATGCATCACCTTCAACAGCCTATCCAAGCGTTCCAACCTGCCAGGCTTGCGCTCAGGTTATGTGGCTGGAGACGCTAGGATAATTCAGCGTTTCCTGCTTTATCGCACCTATCATGGTTCCGCGATGTCAGTACACAACCAACTGCTCAGCATGCTTGCCTGGCAAGATGAAGCGCATGTCATAAAGAATAGAACTCTATACCGAGAAAAGTTTGACGCGGTTGCTGAGATCCTAGGCGACGTTTGGCCGATGCCCCAACCGAGCGCTAGCTTCTACCTCTGGCCCCGCACGCCGGACCTTAAGCCCGGGTTCAATGACACCGAGTTTGCAGTGCGCCTGCTCGAGGCAACCAACATCAAAGTGTTGCCCGGCAGCTATTTATCTCGAGAGGTAGACGGTCAAAACCCTGGCTCTCACCGAGTGCGGATGGCCCTAGTCGCAACGGTCAACGAATGCACTGAAGCCGCTGAGCGAATTCGTCACTTCCTTCAACAGGGCGGGCTGTAATCCCCCCGCTAAAGCAGTCATAATAGGCGGCTTTTCCAACTCAGGTACTCATCATTAGCATGGCCTATTCCGATTTTTACTGCATCGCCTTTGGCATTGGTACCCGTAACAGCAAGGGTGAGTGGCTGGAAGTATTCTATCCCGTGCCTATTTTTAATCCTTCAGAACAAGATGTGCAGCGCTATGCCGAGGCACTTGAGTATAAGGGTGGCAACGCCGTCATTAACCTCAACGAAGACAAGATAGGGCGGCTTGCGCCCCTGATTAGTGACAGCCGTCAGCAATCCATACTGGGTATGATGAGAGGCAGCAACCGTCCCAGAGTTGCAGTTTTCTTGGAAAGTGACAGCGCCATCAGCTCGACTCCAGAGGCCTATCTGAAATTACATCTACTGTCTCACAGACACGCCAAACCCAACACGATCAACCTGGAAGGCATATTTGCCCAATTGCCAAGTGTTGCCTGGACAAGCGAAGGCGCAATGGATCCCTCTGAATTAACGGATGCCCAATTGCAGGCCCGAGCCGAAGGCAGGGTTCTGGAAGTCTCGAGTGTTGATAAGTTCCCTAAGATGACCAACTATGTGGTACCCAGCGGCGTTCGAATTTCCCACTCCGCTCGGGTCAGACTAGGTGCTTATTTAGGTGCAGGGACGACGGTCATGCATGAAGGGTTTATCAACTTCAATGCCGGCACATTAGGCACGGCGATGGTCGAAGGTAGGATTTCTCAGGGCGTAACAATTGGCAACGGCAGCGACTTAGGCGGCGGCGCCAGTACAATGGGAACACTATCTGGTGGTGGCGATATCCTGGTTTCGATCGGGGAAAACTGCTTGATTGGGGCCAATGCTGGATGCGGAATACCGTTAGGTGATCGCTGCACCATCGAAGCGGGGCTTTTTATTACTAGCGGAACTGTGATCCAGATCCTAGATGAAAACAAAAATTTCGTGAAGGTCGTTAAAGCCCGAGAACTCGCTGGCCATTCCGACATGCTTTTTATTCGAAACTCGCAATCAGGTGCAGTCGAATGCCGAACCAACACCAAAGCGATTCAACTTAATGAGTCACTGCACCTTCACAACTAGCACTCTTAACTAGCACTCTTAACTAGCACCCAATCACCATGAATCAAACTAAAGAAGCCGACCTCGACGCTGAGTTGCTTAACCTCACCCGGAGGTTAATGAGTGCTCAATCGGTCTCCCCAGATGACGCGGGGTGTCAGAGCATTATGGCTGACTATTTGCTTGAACTCGGATTTGAGATCGAGTCCTTACCCTTTGGTGACGTCAGCAACCTCTGGGCGACCCACGGCAGCGGACCGCCTTACTTTGTATTTGCTGGGCATACCGATGTCGTGCCGGCGGGTCCTGAAAAAGACTGGTTGTCCCCACCATTTGTTCCAACAGAACGGCACGGCCATCTATTTGGCAGAGGGGCTGCAGATATGAAGGGCTCCCTTGCTGCAATGTTGACCGCTAGCAAACAATTTTTCGCCGAGGGAGGCAGGGAGCATAAAGGCACTATTGCACTGTTAATCACTTCCGATGAAGAAGCTGATGCCTTTGACGGCACTAAACGCGTTATGCAGACCCTAGGCGCGCGGGGCATTCATTTAGACTGGTGCCTGGTCGGAGAACCATCTAGTGGCCTGCAGTTAGGGGACATGGTCCGGAATGGCAGACGGGGTTCATTGCATTGCAATTTGACCCTTCATGGGCTGCAAGGGCACGTTGCTTACCCTGATAAGGCCTCAAACCCTATCCATACGTTTGCGCCGGCGCTCAAGGACCTCACAACCGAAACTTGGGATAACGGCAATGACTATTTCCCACCTACTTCGATGCAGGTCTCAAATATTCACGGCGGCACTGGGATCACGAATGTCATACCAGGTGAACTAGAAGTCGTTTTCAACTTTCGTTATAGCACCGAGAGTACCCAAGCCTCTCTCGCAGCACGAACCGAGGCGATCCTCGATCAACATAGCTTGAAATATACGGCGGACTGGCAGCTCTCAGGTGAGCCTTTCTTGACCGAAGGCGGAGAACTTATTCCGGCGGTTCAACAGGCGATATTAAAGGAAACCGGATTAACCACAGAGCTATCCACTGCCGGCGGCACCTCCGATGGAAGATTTATCGCCCCAACAGGAACTCAGGTTGTCGAACTCGGTCCTATCAACGCCACTATTCACAAGGTAAACGAGTCAGTGAACATTCAAGATCTCAATGTATTGAGGCGTATCTATCAACGGGTGATGCATGACCTCACAGTTTCCTGATCTCGAGATCTACCTTAAACGGGTTCCACCGGGAGACATTATCAAGTGGCTCGAGAGCCTCTTCGAAAACGTTCGGATTGTGACGACCGAGCCCGCCACCCAGTGCCTGATCAATGAAACCATGGCTTGCACCATCAGCGAGAATGTTGCCAAGGGCGGCTTCACATCACTTTGGTTCAAAACCAACGAAACCACCTGGACAACTGACCGTGATTGCGCCGCGGCTGCCTTCTCACATTTTCAAATTGAGACCCGGTGCAGTACCGGCGGTTGGGAAGGCGAAGGGGAGGATGCAGATGACGGTAAATGGCTACGATTCACCGACAAAGGCACCCAAATCGTCAACTGGCATAGCTCATGAATCGGGTTCTCATATTTGGGCTCATCGCCTTTCTGACATTCTGCTCCTTCGTTCTGATCTTTGCCCCTGCTTCCCTGGTTTGGCGCGCGGCTGCAAAAGAAATTATCCAAAACGTCCCAGACCTACATGTTCTTCGCGTCGGCGGAACTGTCTGGTCAGGACAGGCTGAACTGGCTTATCGGCAATTCCCCACTAGTACTCTCAATTGGGCAATTGCGCCGTTGCCATTGCTCAAGGCCCGGGTGGATTCCCAGCTTAGTTTGAGCGGTGAGGGCCATGAATTTAACGCCAGCGGTCAAATTTCAGAACAATTTGGCCAGCTTTCATCCCTACAAGGCTTCGTCGATGCCGAGTACATCAATCGCGTCAGCCAGCCCCAGGGGCTCACCTTCTCTGGAACAGTCGACATCCAGAATATGGTCATCAGCAGCGATCTTCGTTGGGTGCAAGCAGCCTCTGGGCGTATTTACTGGCCGGGAGGAAAAATCATCTCTCGAACTCGGGCTGCAGGTACCCGCGTATTTGATCTGCCAGCCTTAACGGGAGATATCAGCATGAAAGGCGAGGTTATTTATCTCAATTTGCACCATAACGATGAGACTGTGGCGGACATTCTCCTAAAACCAGATGGCTGGGTTCGAGTCGAAGTGAAAGCCCGCCTGTTTGATCTGACTAATCTTCCCTGGCCCGCAGGTTCGAGTCCTGGTGACACTGTGCTAGAGTTCGAAGAGAAACTGCTCCGGAGCAACTGATAAGCATGGATTCCTTAGCCATATTCCTTACTCAATATAGTAAACCCCTGACGACTGCAGCTAGTTTTGTGCTGGTGATTCTCATGAGTGTATCGCTCGCCAATGGCGCGCTGTTTTTTATCGAGCATCTGAATCAAAGCGAAGTGGCAGTGGGTGGCACGGCTCCAATTCAGGCTCGGGCAAAAAATATCGACACGTCTCAAATCCGAGACCTATTCGGCAAATATCAAGAAACCGCCGCAAGCCAAACTATCGAAGCGCCAAAAACGACTCTGGACCTCGAGTTACAGGGAATTTTTACTGCTGACACTCCTGCGGACTCTTCTGCAATCGTCGCCCAACGCGGACAGTCCGGTGAACTTTATCGAATGGGCGACCGCCTGCCGGGTAATGCTACCCTCGAAGCCGTGTTCGAAGATCATATTTTGATCAAACGCGGTGCTCGAACTGAAAAATTAGCTTTTCTAGATAGCGCCATTAGTCAGGGGTTTAGCCAGACATCAACTGCCCCTCTGGGGAACACGGTTATTTTGAAACCTGGCATGGCGCCCACTGGCACCACTCGACTTGAGCAGGTGCGAGAGCGAATCGCCCGCCGATCGCAACGAATTGCCCAACAACGAGGCACGGTTAATCAGCCAGTCTTAGATCTACGATCCGCCATTGGTGATTTCCAGCGAAGTCTAGATGAAAGTCCAGAAGCGCTAATGGATGAATTAGGTGTCGAGACTGTGGAAACTGACCGTGGCAGCGGCTACCGAATTGGCAGTGAAGTCTCACAAACAATGCTGAGACAAGCAGGTCTGAAAAAGGGTGACATTGTCATCTCAGTCAATGGCCAATCAGCGACTAGCGTCGCTAATGATAAAGGCTTGATGGCACAGGTCATGAAGAGCGAAAGGGTCAGGGTTGAAGTACAGAGAGACGATCGCCGATTTTATCTGACCGTGCCGATCCCCCAATAACCTGTATCCATCCATTTGAAAACAAGCACCTGAAACTAAACTGAACAGCGGCGCAATTGACGCGTTTAGTTCTAGTCAAAATTCAAGTAACATGCCGTTTTCACCACTTTCCTTAAATACCCTATGCGTCAAATTATTCGCCTGCTAGTGGTCAGCTGCCTACTTATTGCGCCTTTCGCAACTGGTCAGGATAACTGGAAGATTAACCTCAAGAACGCCGATATTCGGGAATTTACCACCCAGGTTTCCGCCATTACGGGCAAAAGCTTCATCGTGGACCCGCGCGTAAAGGGTAATGTCACCGTTATCTCCAGCACCTCGATGGACAGCGCTGCCATCTACGAACTATTCCTTGCTGTCTTAAGAGTGCACGGCTACGCCGCCGTTGAATCAGGCAATGTGGTCAAGATCGTTCAACAGGTGCTCGCCAAGCAAAGCGGTAATTACCTCGACTTTGTCGACAGTGCAGAAAGCGAAGAACTGGTCACCCGAGTGATTCCAGCTAAGAACACACCTTCCGTTGAACTGGTCAAGATTCTTAGGCCATTGATTCCACAGTATGGCCATATCGCCGGTCTCGACCAGCCTAACGTCATCATCATCAGTGACCATGCATCGAACATAAATCGCCTGGCAGAAATCGTCGAACGCATCGATGTAGTTGAAGAAACCACCACTCGTATTGTCGAGCTGAATGAAGCCTGGGTTGAAGATATGGTTTCTCTACTTGAACAGCTTGCACCAGACGTCATAGGCAAGGGTGCTAAGGGTCCCAACAAGGTCACCATCGTGGCCAGTGAACGTACCAACAGTCTGGTGCTAAAAGGCGAACCTGCAACGCTTGAGAAGGTCGTTCAACTGATTAGTGATCTCGATACTCCCGCCAATCGTGCTGGAACGATTCAAGTCGTTCGATTGGCGCATTCCGACGCCACGGACCTCGCTGAAATTTTGAAAAACCTGGTCTCGGAAACCGAGGCTGACAATAAGACAGGACAAAACGTAAAAACCAGTATTCAGGCAGACGCAGCCTTAAATGCACTGGTGATTCGAGCCGACCCGACCAATATGCTTGAGTTGAAAAACATTATCACCAAGTTGGATGTTCGCCGACTGCAGGTGCTCATTGAAGCTGCGATTGTTGAAGTGAATGACACTTTTGAACGACAGCTTGGAACCGAACTCGCGATTGCCGATACAGGATCCTCAAATATCCCAATCGCGACGACCGCGCCAAGCGGTATCCTCGCCAATATCATCGGAGCAATTGCGACACCAGGCCCTGATAGCCTAAGCGCTCTGGGTACCTCTCCGCTAATTGCCGGTGGCCGAACTGATGCAAATGGAATTAATTTTGCTTTCGTTGTTAAAGCACTCGCCACAAATGACAACGCCAACCTGCTATCAACACCTAGCATCACGACCATGGACAACGAAGAAGCTAAGATTGTTGTAGGGCAAAGCGTGCCCTTTAGGACGGGCTCGACCACCACGGGCAACAACGGTACCAGCAATCCCTTCACCACAATCCAAAGAGAAGACGTCGGATTGACCTTACAGGTGACGCCACATGTGCACGACGGCAGCCTGATCCGACTCGAGATTCATCAAGAGGTTTCTGAAGTCGATACCCGTACGTTGAGTATTGGCGACAACGGTTCTGCCGACATTATTACTACCAAACGCACTATCGAAACCACGGTACTTGCCGATGATGGAGAGGTTATTGTTCTTGGCGGGCTGATTCGCGACAAATACAACGAAGGCGAGAGTGGCGTGCCGATCTTAAAAAACATTCCAGTATTTGGTTTCCTCTTCAAATCAAAATCGAAGACGGTTGAGAAATCCAACCTGATGGTTTTCCTGCGAGCAACAGTACTGAAAACTCGTGAAGATGTTGTGAAACAAACCGAGCGCAAGTACTCCGGTATTTGGGAAGTTGAAATTTCAGGCCGAGACCCGTCAGAGGCAATCAGTGACCTCTTCGATGGCAAGCGATGAACCAAACGGATCGAAAAAAGGCGTCCTAACCAGACTGCGAGAGCTACAGTTCAGGTTGACCCAGCGACTTCTCTCATCTTGGATTCGCCCAACCATATCCGGTTGCGACCCATCATTTCTCGGGGTTGGTGATGACGATCTGATTTGCTACGTTATGCCCTACCAGTCAACAGCCGATCTTCTGGTCGTCGACAAAGCTACCTCCGATAACAACCTCCCCAGCCCAACTAGTGCCTTAGGCAGCCTTGAAACGCGCTCATTCTTCTTTCTCGGCCACCCCGAAGGGTTGGCCGGCCGCAAGACCCAACGAGGACAGTCGCCGCGAATGCTTCGAATCCTTGCGCATCAGCGACAGGGCAAAGGCAAAATTAAGATCGTGCCGGTATCTCTGTTCTGGGGACACCAGCCTGACCGCGAGAAATCAGTATTCAAGCTGCTGTTGTCTGAGAACTGGACCGTTACCAGCCGCTTTAAAAGGTTGTTGGCCGCTGTGGTCAATCGTAATCATATCTATGTGCATTTTAGCCAAGCAATCGACCTGGGCGAGCTGATAGCGGATGAAGCCGATTCAGAAAAACGGACCCGTAGACTGTTGAGAATACTGCGCACTCAATTCACCCACCAAAAACAAGCCATCATTGGGCCAGATCTATCTCACCGCCGCACACTCATCAGTGTCATTCTTGAAGCGAAGGAGGTGAAGCAGGCCATTGCAGCTGAGGTTTTGCATAGAAATGTGCCTAGTCACAAAATCGAGCAACAAGCCTTCGGCTTCGCCAATGAAATCGCCTCCGACCAGTCCTATCGAGTGATTCGATTTTTTCACGTGCTGCTGACATGGCTTTGGAATAATTTGTATGATGGCATCGACGTAAATCGTGTCGAAATCGCCCAGAACCTTGCTAAGACCCATGAGCTGGTTTACATCCCCTGCCATCGCAGCCACATCGACTATCTTCTGCTTTCTTATGTCCTGTATCACAGCGGCTTAACACCTCCACATATTGCCGCTGGCAAAAACCTCAACCTGCCGATTGCTGGCCCTTTGCTCAGACGCGCTGGCGCATTTTTCATGCGTCGCAGTTTCCGTGATGATGATCTTTACCGAGCTATCTTTGATGAGTATCTACATCAGATGTTTACTCGCGGCTATTCAGTCGAGTACTTTATTGAAGGTGGTCGAAGCCGAACTGGCAGAACACTGGTGCCTCGCACGGGTATGCTCAGCATGACCTTAGGAAGTTTTCAGAGAGATGCCTCTAAGCCCATCGCTTTCCTACCGATTTATTTCGGCTACGAGCGTCTGATAGAGGCACACACCTATGTCGGAGAACTCGCCGGTGACACCAAAGCGGAGGAGTCGGTGTTTGACATCTTCGGCATCTTTCGCTCCTTTTCAAAACCTTTTGGTCGGGTCGCCGTTAACTTTGGCAAACCCTTACTTCTTAACGATTACCTGGATGAAACCTGGCCGGAATGGCAACAGGAAAATGACCCTGATAAATTTTCAGATAGCTGCTTCTCTCTAGCACAACTGCTCGCGACAAGAATCAATGGCGCGGCAGCAGTCACGCCGACGAACTTGCTCGCAACCGCGCTTCTAGCAACGCCCAGACAAACGATTCCAGAGGCTCGTTTGATCAGTCAGATGGGAATTCTTCAGGCACTAGCTCAACTTGCACCGCCATCTCCCCATATTACCGTCTCAGCAGACACACCTATCGAAATGGTTCGCCACGCCACCAAGGTGGCCCAGATCGATCGCTTAGACACTGATTTCGGAGCCATCTATCGGGCCGATCAGACAACAGCCATTCTTCTTACTTACTATCAAAACAACACCATTCATGTATTCGCCCTTGCAGCATTGTTAGCTCGAATGGTTCGCTACAGTAAGTTAACCCAGACAAAACAACTCATTAAGAACTGCGAAGTATTGCAGCCATACCTCGAAGCAGAAATGATGGTGTCGTGGCCAGACTTGTCGGCAGCTATTACCCACACGCTTTCGGTTCTAGCAGACCTTGGGGTCGTGGTGCAAGATGGTGACGTCATCAAAATTCCATCGCCAACCTCTGATCAGTACGCAAACCTGACAGATCTTGCCGAAATTATCGAACCTACCCTTGAGCGATTTTACATTGTGACTGCATCTCTAAAACACAAGGCAGGGGAAACTACCCAACAACTAGAGGAAGATGCTTCT
>JBLHQQ010000074.1:0-9950 GCA_047625245.1 Candidatus Azotimanducaceae bacterium | reverse complement strand
AAGATTTGTCTGAACAACGAAAGAGGCAAGCGACCAGCGCTTCGGTATTACTTTTTGAGGATGAAGCAAAGTTCATCGACTTTTCACGTTCTGCTCTGTGGTATGGCAAGGAGCATGTGTTAGTCGATGCAACTCATTGAGGATTCAACGAGTTGCTTCTGCTAATTCGGACTGGTAGCTGCCTTTAGATATGGAAGATAAAAAAGCCGGACTCTTGTCCGGCAATCTTAAGTTGACATGCTTTGGAAGTCGTTAGGCTGATTGCATCGAGGTCAAGCGTTTGGAAATGATGTCGTCAGCCTCACTCATGATGCGATCTATCAATTCTTTAACGGTTGGCACATCGTGAATCAAACCCGCTACCATCCCGCAAGACCAAGCGCCGGCTTCAACATCACCATCGATCATGACGCGTGGATAGATACCAGCGACTTCAGGCATGATGTCCTCAAACTTAAGTTCAGACCCTAGCGTTCGCTCCTTTTCCATGAGTTTCTCAACGCCTGTGTTATTGAGTACTCGTTCTGTATTACGCAATCCACGCATAATCAAGCGCGTATCAAGCTCAGATGCTGCAACAATGGCTTGCTTAACGTTATCGTGGACCGGCGCTTCCTGAGTTGCAATAAAGCGCGTACCCATATTCATGCCTTCCGCTCCCATAGCCAGAGAAGCTATCAGACTCCGTGCATCAGCCATACCGCCAGATGAAACAAATGGAATTGTTAACTCCTCTGCTGCCCGTGGCAGCAAAATAAAATTGGGCACATCGTCTTCACCTGGATGACCACCGCACTCGAAACCATCTACTGAAACAGCATCGCAACCAATTTTCTCTGCCTTTAATGCATGCCTGATAGCAGTACACTTATGGATAACCTTGATATTGGCTTGTTTCAACATCGGCAGCCATTTAGCCGGATTATTACCCGCTGTTTCCACAGCCTTAACGCCACTCTCAATAATGACTTTGAACAAGCCTTCATAGTCAGGGGGAGTGACTGCCGGTAGAAATGTCATATTGATACCGAAAGGTTTGTCCGTCATCTCTTTGCAGCGAGCAATTTCCTTGGCGAGTTTTTCGGGTGTGCCCTGGGTCAAGCCGGTAATGATTCCCAACCCGCCCGCGTTGGAAACGGCAGCGGCTAATTCCGCAAGACCGACAAAGTGCATACCACCCTGGATAATGGGATGCTCGATGCCAAATAATTCTGTAATTCGCGTTTTCATTTCTTTGCCTTGCTGTTTAGGGTTGTCTGCAAGAATACAGCTAAGGAAAGTGACTATCTATGGCCTGTGTCCATTTGTAATCAGCTGTTATCACTCGCTCGAATAAAGAAACAGCCAAGTCATTTTCTGCGCAAGCTTTCCCTGCGACGCACCTGCATATTCCTTGCGCCCACTACGAAGAATCGTCATGTTCTGGGCTATAATCGATACATAACTTTCGTTATCGCCCGACGCCTTTGTGATACCTGTTCTGTAGTGCAATCGACTCCCGTGTCTATATCGCAGTTCTTCTGATTGATGTAAGGCTGCCTGTACAACACAACCAAAATCTTAACAGTCAACTGTACTGTTTGCTTTGTCTGTTCTTAACAGGCTGGCACATCTTGTGCGTGTTCCTCGCGAAAGCGTCTCTGTAAATAACTCTACCCATCAGACGATAGCGAAAGCTTGTCGAGAATTTACTTAGCCTAAAAAAGGCATAAGGAGGTTTTATGAATAACCGGAAAAAGCGCACTTACAAAAAACGAGACATAGAGAACGTGACGATTGATCAGAATTCAGTCGACGTAATCAATCCAAGGCCCTAATAACGCAGAGATAACAGGCAAAATTTCCAATCTACTGGCGCTTAATATGCGTCTCGGCGAAGGAACATAAAAAAATATTTTTGCATCGGTAATGTTCAAGAAGGAGTGATTTTATGAACGAACCACAAATGATAGTGCCTGGTACTGAGTCAACATTGAGCTGGCGTCATGGCCTGCGACCGTAGCCGAGATCCTTGCCTTCTGTTTGTAGGAAGCAAGGCCTGGTTAGTCGATCGGTGACATTTTTGTTGAGCACTGTAGTGGCTTTGGCGGAGGCAGTACCTGCAAATGGGTTTGAAGTAACAGAATATGCCACGTCTATTGTGTTGCATATTCTGCCAGACGCATTGCGCTTTACGTATTGGGCGAACTGTCCGTTTTCTGTTCGGGATTCACAGTAATAGCGTAATATTCAAGCCCAATTTGAACTGCACCGTTACACCCATCGCCAACGAGACCGTTGTAGTGGGAACGCGTGATGGCCAATTATGGTTGTAAAAAATACTCTTGGCCAACTGATATTCAACCTTGATGCAAGCTGGAAGATTGACCGGGTTTGCGGGAAAACCCTAAACGGCATCGACCCAATGACATTGCCTAGCAGACCTCGACTGCCGATGAATTTGTTATCGATACAAACGGTATCCGTGTGGGACGGGGTCAGCTTAGTCTCGGATTCGCAAGCATCGAACCGATTCATTCCTATTCAGAATCTTGTTTGAAAATATAAGGGATTGAAGACTATGGATATCAGCTACAGTGCTTGTAAGTCGCTTTACTATGGCCAACTCCGAACACCCAAGGAACATATATTAGTTAATGAAACTTATTGAAGATATTCGTCAATGTACTCTCTGTGAAGCAGAGCTGCCTTTAGGTGCCAAGCCCATACTACAGGGCGCCAAACAAAGCCGAATTCTAATTGCAGGTCAGGCCCCTGGCCGCATTACTCATGAGAAGGGCATTCCTTTCGATGATCCCAGCGGGAATAGGCTTCGAGAGTGGTTGGGTGTCGACCGTGAGACATTCTACGATGAGAAATGTTTTTCGATTGTGCCGATGGGGTTCTGCTTTCCGGGTAGTGGTAAAGGCGGTGACGCGGCACCATTGCCTCTTTGTGCTGAGACCTGGCGGGCAAAGTTGTTGAAAAAACTCAACCAAGTTGAGCTCACCCTGGTGATCGGCAAATACGCACTCGACTGGCATTTGGGTAAACAGGGCTCCGTGACGGAGATAGTGGGTGATTGGCGCGAGGCACCACCGGGAACTCTACCTCTGCCTCATCCGAGTCCACGAAATAATCGGTGGCTAAAATCAAACCCCTGGTTTGAACTAGAATTTGTGCCTGATTTGCAACGTCGAGTCAAAACAATACTCGAGCTACCCTCCGAGAGTAATTTCTAGCATGGCTCTTTTGTGGTATCGCCCGCTGAGTTGAGCGAGTAAGTTGGTGGCTCGCATGATCAACCCGTACTTTTGAGTAAAGCTTCCATTGACGGCTTTGATCAGTTTGGTATCAGTGATTACTGCTGCTTGCCCATCTATCCAGTCAGTACCGAGTAGTTTGCCTCGCATATCGCAAAGCGCAATTTTAACCGAAGGGTTGTTGTTAATTCGCTTAACTTTGCCTGCTTTCGATTCTGAAAAAACATAGTGTTTACCATCGAGAGGGGCAATCCAAACGGGAGTTCTCACTTCAGCGCCGGTTTTGCGAAAGGTCACCAAGTTGACGTAGGTGGCTGCCGCGACGTCGAAGGAATTATCCGACATGAATTTTCTGGTGTTCAGGTAATCGTGCTTCGATTTCCTTTGTCAGAGCATCTAGCCGATCTTCCCAGGCGGAGGCAGTGTTGTGATCCCACTGATCGCCCATTACTTGAGCCACCGTGTCCATCAGGGCATTTAGTAGGTTGCCGTACATATGCGGTTCAACACTGTAGGCCAGCGCGTGATTGTTCACCTCAAAGGTTAGGTAGGTAGCCTCATCGGAAAAGTCCGTGACCATCGCCAGGCGATAGACTTCGTTCATCATTTTGCCCTGGACCAGTTCATCGATGTGAGACATCAAAGCTTCTGATCCGGGACAGCTTTCGAAATACCGCTTATAGATCTCAGGCGTAATATCTCCGCCGATCTCCGCTGCTTGTTCAAGTGACTCTGTGACGAGATCATTCATGAATTAGCCTCAGCGACGGCAAGGTCTTGCCGTAAGTATTTACCTGCCATCATAAAGTTGATGAAGGAGATGACGTAAACAAATGCACAGGCAAATAGTGCCCACTTAAGCCCTTCGGTTCCGTCCATGCCCCAACTGTTCTGGAATAGATCGCTTAAAAGGCCAACGGTGGTCGGGCCAAAGACCAGACCAATAATGTTGATGATAAAGAGCAGCAGTGCCGATGCTGAAGACCGCATAACGAGGGGAGCGAGGGATTGGGTCATGCCAAAAGTGGGACCGGCATACAGATTCACCATGAATGCAGGCACTATGTAGAACGCTAATGCGGCGTAGAGCCCTGCAACAAGATATACGCCGATACTGAACGGTACCGCGATTAGAAACCCGATGGCTGGAATCCACATGTACCAGCGTCGATCCTTCCTGGCGAGTTTATCCGCGAGGAAGCCACCCAAAAAAGTACCAGCTCCGCCAGCGATACCGATGATGAGTCCCAATGCGGTACCCACCTCACCGGTGGACATATCGTAGGTACGGATGAGGAAAGTCGGCATCCATGCAATAGCGCCATATCCTACAAAGGCTTGAGTCGCCGCTCCAAGAGACAGGTGACGGAAGCTTTTAAACCCCCACATGGTTTTAAGCACCTGTTTAAAAGGTACCTGAGGCTTGGTTTGGGTTTTGCCTTCTGAGTAGCCTCGAGGCGGTTCTTTGACGCTAAATTTGAGGAGCAATGCGAGCAATATGCCGGGTACCCCGACGATCAGGAAAGCAAATCTCCAGCCAAAAAATTCGTTGATCCAACCGCCAGCCAAATTACCAAACAGTATTCCGATCGGAATACCTAACGCATAAACCCCAAGGGCCGAGGCTCGAGCATCCGAGGGGAAATAATCTGCGATCAAGGAGTGAGAAGGGGGGCTGCCTCCAGCTTCGCCGATCCCGACGCCGATTCTGGCGGCAAGTAACTGCCAAAAATTACCCGCTAAACCTGAGAGTGCGGTCATCAAGCTCCAGATAGCGAGACAAATGGAAATGATATTGACCCGGGAATACTTATCTGCAAGGCGTGCGATGGGGATGCCTAGGGTTGCATAGAAAATGCCAAAAGCGACTCCGCTGAGGGCGCCAATCTGTGTGTCAGACAACCCAAGATCCAACTTAATCGATTCCGCAAGAATTGCCAAAATTTGTCTATCGATAAAGTTGAAGACATAGACGACGACCAAAACACCTAGAACGTAATTGGTATAACCTTTCGTGAAGAGTGGGGCTGTAGTTGCATTGGTAGATTCAGACATAAAGGGCGGTCACTCGTTTATGATTATTATGGTGCCGAGCATAGCAAAGAACCGGACAACCAGAAACGTTAGAGGCAGTTGCTTTGGTAATTAGGTTTTATTGGCGTCTCTTTACCTAAATTTAATTTCGTGTTTATCGTAAAGTGATGCTGGTTGAAGTGTAATTCAGTCGGTTATCGCTCGCGGGTCTGGTATAGACTGGATTTAGTCTGCTTAATTTGCTCTAAACGATGGAACGATCTTCTAAATGAATCACAACAGGTTACTGTTTCAGATGTTCCTGACAGCTGGATTTGCTGCTGTTGCAGCTGCCCTCGTGATTTATGCGGCGGTACAAATTCAGTTCGAGAAGGCGTTATTTGAAAAAGCCCGAGGTAGTCTCGAGTCGCAAATGACATTCGCCAAGGTTATTGCGCGGGACTTCCTGAAGGATGGCAAGCTAGCCGCGGAGTCGTCCTGGCATACTGATATGGAGAAGGCTGAGACCCGCTTCTCTATTATCAAGCTCGATGGTGAAGTCATCTTTGACTCAAATCGTCCCATCGCAGAGCTGGACAATCACCGTAATCGCCCAGAGATTCTTCAAGCAGCTAGTCGCGGCAGTGGGCAGTCTGAGCGATACAGTCAGAGCGTAAAGGCGGACCTGCTCTACATTGCTTTGCGGCTCGACAATGAATTTGGCCCCATTGGCTACGTCCGCCTGTCTTCGGCTACGCGTTTGATTTCTGAAGAATTGAAGGCTTTGGAAAGTCAGTTGATTTTTGTCATTTTGGTTACGCTTCTCATTGTGTTCCTGGTGAGCTTTTTGTTGTCACGGCGTTTTTATCAACCGATTGCAGCTGCAACTGTGTATGCGAAGGAAATTGCGGAAGGCAATTACCAGCTCCGCCTGCCCGGCCGGACTCAGGACGAGGTAGGCGTACTTGAGCGGTCTCTCAACGAACTTGCGAGAAAAACAGAATACCGGATGGAGCGTTTAGTTGAGAGTCGTAACCAGGTCGAGGCGATTCTCTCGGGTCTCGATGAAGGTGTTGTCGCGATAGATAAAAATGAGAACATTGCGCATATCAATAGGGCCGCAATGGCACTGCTCGATTTAAGTGGCAATATCGTTGGGAGGAATGTGTGGGAAGCAATTCGGGTCCCTAAGGTTCAATCGATGCTAGAGGCAGCCCTCAATGGCAGTGTCGATCCTAACCGTTCTCTGGCGGTGAAGGGGCATTCTCTCGAAGTCGCGATATTGACGATGAACTCCGAGAACGGGAGTCATGAGGGCGTGATTCTGGTCTTTCGAGACATTACCGCACGCGGTAGGTTGGACAAGATTCGTAGTGATTTCGTCGCGAATGCATCTCATGAGCTTAAGACTCCGCTAGCCGCCATTAAAGGCATTATTGAGACGATTATTGATGACAAGACGATGCCGCCAGAAATTGCACGAAACTTTTTCTTTAGAATATTGGCCCAAACGGATCGGTTGAACAAAATCGTAGCCGATCTTATGCAGCTCTCCCGCTTCGATAGTTATCGGGATCATCGAGTCAATCGGGACAGAGTAGAAATTGTTAGAGAACTTCGTCAGGTTTACAGTGCCCTTAAAGAGACCGCTGAAGAGCAAGAAGTCAGCCTTATGCTCAAGTCCGAGGGAGATAAGGTCTATGTGTTAGGCGATAGCGAAGCGCTATCGCAACTAATTTCTAACCTGGTGGAGAATGCGATTAAATATTCTCCGCCCCAATCTACCGTTGTCATGCGAGTAGAAAGAGAGAAGAAATTAGTTCTGATACGGGTCGAAGACAACGGTATTGGTATTTCAGCTGAGGAGCAGCAGCGAATCTTCGAGCGATTTTATCGCGTTGACCCTGCTCGTTCGCGAGAATTAGGCGGTACAGGCCTTGGTTTGTCGATCGTTAAGCATATCGCCGACGTCCACGACGGTAGTGTCGACGTGGCCAGCGAAGAAGGCAAGGGCTCCGTTTTCACAGTGCGCCTTCCGGTCGCCGATTAATATCTTGTTACGCGGCAGTTGAACTGGGTTGCAACTCTTCTATACTCCCATGACAAGATCATGGACGGACTTATGACCAAGCTGTTGGCAATTTCCGCGTTACTTTTTTCCTCGAGCGCCTTCGCATCAGGCGGGTCCAATATGGGCTTGATTGACTCGCCCCTCGGAGTCGCTTGTCTGATTATCTTTGTATTGGCTTACGCGTTTGTCATGGTCGAAGAGTTTATTCACCTGCCAAAATCGAAACCGGTGTTATTCGGTGCAGGCCTAATATGGCTCTTGGTCGCCTATATGGCATCCACACATGATGCTTCTGAGGAAATGGGTGTCGTGCTAGAGCACAACCTTCTGGAATATGCAGCGCTATTTCTGTTTCTGCTAGTTGCGATGACTTACATCAATACCATGACCGAGCGTAATGTTTTTCAGGCGCTGCGGATTTGGCTGGTCACCAAGGGCTTTAGTTACAAGCAGCTTTTTTGGATTACAGGTTTTATCGCCTTCTTCCTTTCGCCGATCGCAGATAATTTGACCACTGCATTGCTGATGGGGGCAGTGGTGCTTGCTGTTGGTAGCGGTAATGCGCGCTTTGTGTCCGTTGCCTGTATCAATATCGTTGTCGCCGCCAACGCAGGTGGTGCTTTTAGCCCCTTTGGAGATATTACGACGCTGATGGTTTGGCAAAGTGGTCATGTGGGTTTCTTTGAATTTTTTACTCTTTTTGTGCCGTCGCTGGTGAACTTTCTGGTGCCCTCAACGATCATGAGTTTTGCGATCCCAAATGAGCAGCCCGAACCTCTGACGCAGCGCATCAACCTGAAGCGAGGCGCCTTTATTGTTTGTTTCTTGTTCCTGCTGACTATTGCCACGGCGGTGTCGTTTGAACAGTTTCTTCACCTGCCGCCTTTTCTGGGGATGATGTTTGGTTTGTCCTACCTGGGAATGTTCAAATATTACGTTAAGAAAACCTCACCAGAAGATCATGAAGATCACTACGAGTTTGATTTGTTCGGCCGGGTTGCCCAGGCTGAGTGGGACACGCTACTGTTTTTCTTTGGCGTTATATTTTGTGTTGGCGGACTTGGGTTTATTGGATATCTGGAAGTCGTGTCGGTCTATTTTTATGATGGTTGGGGTGCGACCAATGCCAATATCGCAATGGGTGTGATATCTGCCGTGGTGGACAATATTCCGGTCATGTTCGCAATTTTGACCATGACGCCAGATATGTCGCATTACCAATGGCTGTTGATTACGCTAACAACTGGCGTCGGGGGCAGCTTGTTGTCGATTGGCTCGGCGGCGGGTGTGGCGCTAATGGGGCAAGCCCGAGGTGTGTATACATTTGGTGCTCACTTAAAATGGTCCTGGGCGATTGCACTCGGGTATGCCGCTAGTATCTATTGCCATTACTTGATTAACGGTTAGCTAAAGGCATTCCGCGGCGCACTCTGGTTTAGTTAAGGAGTCTAGTCGACAACCGTTGCAAATTGATCAAAAGGAGCCCGGTCAGATACGAGTTGATTGACGGGGGCGTTATTGTCCTTGTAGCCAATTGCCATGCCACAAAAAAGCATGAGTTCTTCTGGTGCCTGGACGAAGGATCGAACAGTATCTGGCCTCGTTGCCCAGGCTTCCTGGGCGCAGGTTGAAAGTCCGGCTTCTTCGGCTAGCAACATAAAAGTCTGCAAATACATACCGAGATCGGACCACTGTGGCGGTCCCATTTGCCTATCTACAAAACAAAAGAAACCAGCAGGGGCACCAAAAAATTGATAGTTTTCCATGAGGCGAGCAATGCGCTTACCCTTGTTTTCGCGACTTATTCCTAGCAACGCGTACATATCCTCTCCGACTTTAAAGCGTGAGGATCGGTAAGGCTCAGTGAGGCCAGCAGGATAAATGTCATAGGCTGGAGCTTCTGCTGGCGCATCGACTTGGGCACTGATTTGGCAATGGGCTTTACAACGAACCATGGCTTCATCGTTCACAAGGTATATGCGCCAGGGCTGCACGTTGCCGCCGGATGGAGAGCGCGCGGCTTTGCTGATCAAATCAATCAGCAATTCCGTAGCCACGGGTTTGTCCTCGAATGCTCGTATACTCGAGCGTTGTGCAACTGCCTCGCTTACCAGCATATTCTAGCCTGCCTCTTGTTTGTCTGGGTGCAGATAGTACCAGCGACCGGACGCGTAGGAAAACAAACTACGTTCTTCTATCCGATACGCTTTTCCTGCCAATTTGAAGCGGGCAACAAAGTGAACCCAGCCAGACTTCTTGGGCTCATATTCGCCGTGATCAAGGACTTTCAAACCAATCCAATGTTGGCCCGGGTCAAGGCTCAAATCCGATCGGTAATGGTCTGGATGCCAGGTATCGATCAGGTAATCAAGGTTGCTCATCACAAAAGCGCTGTATCGCGAGCGCATCAAGGCGACGGGTGATGGCGCGTTTGCTTCAGAGTTTAAATAAGGCTTGCAGCATTGACTGAAGGGTATCCCGCTATCGCAATGACAGGTATTAGTCATGCATCACCTGCTTGGCTTTTGCTGCCACATCTTTTGCGATGTCGTTCGGGATTAACATCGTCAGCCTTCGCGACCCCAGTACCTCGGCAGCGACCGAGGTTTTCGTTATCAAGTTGC
>JBLHQQ010000073.1:0-9957 GCA_047625245.1 Candidatus Azotimanducaceae bacterium | reverse complement strand
ATCTATGTACCACCCTGAGGCCACGAATTCATTTTTTGAAAGATCTTCAGCGCGGTACACCGACAGCATGCGTACCCGTTGAGTTGCAGAATCTCCATCAATTTCAATCTCAGGCTCAGTGGTCACATGGATAGTAACGGCCGTGGCTGCAGCGGCTGATGCGATTTCCTCGCGCCCGCAATAGGTTTGATTGCCGACAATATTGAACTCCGCATCTTCCGTATATAGTTGAGCGTAGGCATTACCGTCACCATCGTCAGCGAGTCGGTTATAGAGGGCATTGAGGAGTCTGATCTCAATGTAGTCTGATAAGAATTGCACATCTAATGTCATAATAAACCTCTTAGCCTGTGGGAACCAAGGCCCTTATTTCAAGCGTCATATTTAGCGCTTAGTTAATTCGAGGTCCGAGGCTTCTCGGTCCCAGGTTTCCAGCGTGCACCCTTGATCACGCAATTGATATTTCAAAATTCTTCCTAGAGGGCTGCGTGGCATCTCTGTGCGAAATTCGATGAATCGTGGCACGGCAAAATAAGGCATCCGATCAATACACCAGCGACATAATTCTTCTTCGTCAAGATCTGCATCACCGACCAGAATGGCAGTAACTTTCACTTCATCTTCAGAGTCGGCAAGTACTGCATGTACCGCTACCTCGTCAATCATCGGGTGCGCCCTCAATGCTGTCTCCATTTCAAAGCTCGAAATATTTTCACCACGGCGGCGTAAATAATCCTTTTTTCTATCTACAAAATAAAAGAATCCATCATCGTCAAATTTGCCAATATCACCTGAATGTAGCCAAAGATTGTTCATGATCTCTAGCGTTTCCTTCGGTTGATTCCAATATCCTTCAAACATAATATGGGGGTGGCGCGGACGTATAATGATTTCACCAGCTTGACCTGCGGGAAGCTCGATATCGTTGTCGTCAACAATCCGAACATCAAAATCCTCATTGACACGTCCGGATGAGCCTGGCGCTGGAGCCATGCCGTCGGGTAGCGATGTGACGCGGGCGGCCTCGGTTAGGCCGTAGCCGTTCGATCCAGCAGACTTTACGCCAAATCTGGTTTTCCAGAGCTCCTGAAGCTCGGGTGGAAAAGGTGCGCCTCGAACGGCTTTTAGTTTCCCGAAGTAGCGTTTTGAAGATTCATTGTCTGGTGCATTGGCAATAAAGCCTATCATCGCACCCAGCAGGTTAACGACAGTCGCGCCGCTGCGTTCCACATCGGGCCAAAACCCGGACACCGAAAAGCGGGGAAAAATAGAGACGGCCGCGCCCACCATCACGCACGAAAGGATTGAACCCGCGGTTGCGTTCATATGAAACAGGGGTAGGGGAGTCCAGTTTACGTCTTCTTTAGTTCGCGATTCACGCTTGAGAATTTGGCGGGCAATATTACAGGCGTAGTTGTGGCTGATCATGCACGCCTTGGAAGGTCCGGTGGTGCCGCCTGTGAAGATGAGCATACACAGGTCGCTCGGCTTGTTGTTGTCTTCAATGCGATCTGTGTTGCTATGATATGCGTTCGAAAATGGCTCAGTATTCAGATGTGAGTTTCCCTCGACCGCTTCGCCTCTAACAAGCATCAACTCGCCTTCTGGCAGATCTGCGGAGACGTCGATAACTCTTCGCGCGTAGTCGCTCTCGGCAACCATGATTCGACAGCCTGCACTGGCAAATTGATGGCGAAGAAACTCACCTTTGTATGCCGTGTTAATTGGCACATTAATTGCGCCTAGTTTGTTAACTGCAAACCACAGCAGCACCGCATCCAAATTACTGTCGAGTATGCTTCCTACGCGGTCACCGCTTGCCACACCTCGCGCGATTAAGCCATGAGCTAACTGGGTCGACTTTTCATCAACCTCTGCGTAAGTGTATTTATCACCTTGAAAATCCAGAAATGTACGTTCTGGAAATTGTTCCGCTGCGCGCGAAAGAACTGCTGTTACCGTATCTTGCTTGTCGGCAGACCAAACTTGAAAGCCCATAGTGTCTCCTATTAAACTGATTCAACATCAGTTATAGTATCTCAAATCTGGCTTCATTCTAAGTGTTTATAGGGTTTATTTTTAAATAAATAGGCCTATAGTCGTCTCAGGGCGATTAAAACTGACGATATATTAGTTTAAGAGAGCTAGTCTATGTGGCCCACCATGATACTTACAAGCATAAATATGACCACTTCAATCTGTCGCGAACGGGTTGCTTTGTGCACAGAAGGTAGCAAAACTACGGCAGCCGTTCGCTCCAAAGTCGCCAATAGCACCGATGCAGTTGAAGGCGGATGGAGTTTAGGCGCGGTCACATCTATCGATTGGAAATGGGAGAATTTGGACTGTAATGCGAAATGTATTGGCTCAACTGATTGTCGACGAGCATCAAAGAAACGGCGGTCACCTTCATCAGCCGCAAAATTTCTGATGCGAAGTATCGAAGCGTGTTCGGCCCAGAAAGAGAAGTACACGTTGACAAATTTCCGAGCATTCTCGAGGACATTGTCGTGGTTCCAATCGCGATTTAGTATTTCCATTAACTCAACAGACGATTGGTTGGTTTCATTTGCAACCGCTAACGCGGCCTCAGAAACGGTTTGGAAATAAAGGTAAAAAGTGGAAGATGAAACTCCAGCCAATGAACCGATCTCCGATACCTTTAGTTCGGTTATGGAGCGTTTTTCGATGAGTGACTCGATGGCTTTAAGAATCTTAGCGCGCGTCTTTGCGCCCTTGTCACCCATTTCTTGGCCATATAAATTTTGTTTGCGTTTGGACATTTTTTCCTCTACGTGGGAGAAGGTCTATTGTTAGCATTAGATTCCCGATTTGCGCACAATAGACTAGATGTTACCCATACACTAGGTCAATTCGGTTTTTTACAATGGAACAAATTTACCAGACCATTGACTCAGATTGGTTAGATGCGTTTGCGAGGCAAAACTATTGCTGTTACAGGGGCCTCCCGTGGACTAGGCTTAGCCTTGAGCAGAGCATTCGCAGTCGAAGGTGCACAAGTAGCATGCTAGCACGTGCCTCCGCTGAATTGTCATTGGCTTCTCAGGAGCTTGATGGAGCCATTGCTATCACCTGCGATGTGTCTAATCCCGACGATGTTCGGATGGGGTTCGCCCAAATCGCCAGCCATTTTGGCGGCCTTGATATTTTGGTGAATAATGCGGCCCAGGGATATCCGCAAGCGATCGAAGAGGCCCAAGATGATTTGCTCAAACTGCAGGTCGAAGTAAATCTGTTGGGGCCACTGTACTGTATGCCCGAGGCCATCCCCATGATGCGAACTTGTGGTGCAGGCGATATTGTGAATATCAGCTCAGAGTCGGCACACAATCCCTATCCGTTTCTTGGGTTTTATGCTGCGACTAAAAGCGCTCTGGAAACCTTATCAGCTGGAATTCAAGCCGAGATAGGCGATAGCGATATAAGAGTAACCGTATACCGATCAGGGCGTATAAACGGAACGTTTAGCCAAAACTGGGACCCAATTGTAAAAGAACGTACACGTGTTGCGGAAAAAGAGGCTGGTTTTTAAGCACGCTCAGGCGAGATCACTTCGGTAGATGTAGCTGCTAAAGAGATACTAGAATTGGTGTTACTTGACCGAACAAAAAGACTTAAGCTGGTGGTTCCCGGCGAATTAAAATAAATGTATTCAACCTATATAAAGAGGAACAACAATGAAATTTAAAGACAAAGTGGCTGTAGTTACCGGCGCAGGCCAAGGCATTGGCGAGGCCTACGCTACAGCCCTAGCAATACAGGGAGCCAGTGTGGTGATCGCTGAAATAGACCAATTAGCCGGTCAACGAGTTGCTGACTCGCTGGTAGAAGCAGGTCACGATGCAATGTTTGTCCACACCGATATAGCTTCGGTTGAGTCTTGCAGCGCTTTAAGCAAAGCAGTTCAAGAACGATTCGGTGGAGTGGACTTTTTGGTCAATAATGCGGCTATTTTTGGTGGCAAACGCAAAGACGGCTTGCTTACTGTGGATTGGGATTACTACCAACGATTTATGCAAGTAAACATGAACGGCTTGTTACTCGTAACGCGCTCCATCTATCCAGCCATGGTCTCCAAAGGGGGTGGCTCAATCGTTAACCAGTCCTCTACGGCGGCCTGGGCTGGCGGAGACTTTTATAGCCTTTCGAAGGCCGCAACTAATGCGTTAACCGTTTCATTGGCGCGTGAAATGGGCTCGATGAATATACGCGTGAACGCGATTGCTCCGGGTCCTACGGATACACCAGCCACGCGCAATTCAGTATCAACTGAAAGGCTGAAACAAATTGTCAGCCAAATGCCAATTGCTCGTCTTGGTACCACCCATGATATTGTCGAAGCATGTCTTTTTCTGCTGTCTGACCAGTCTAGTTGGATAACAGGGCAAATCATCGCTGTAGATGGCGGCTCTGTGGTGCGGTTTTGAGAGTTTTCATTACAGACTTTGATTTAAGAGAATGAAAAGCTATATGTTTGACTCTTATTCTTGATTAAAACTCTAGCTTCGAAAGTGTTTGCTAGATAACTGACGCATCGTCGGTTATACTTTATTTACTATAGACTGAAAATATTAAGAGGATTTTATGCTTAACGATGAACTGGTGAGGTTAAACCAACCAACTTTTTATCACGGTGATCCGCACCTTGTTTACGAACAAATGCGACGGGAAGCGCCAGTCTATTGGTACGAAACGGGTGGCTTCTGGGCTGTTACTAGCTACGAGGATATTAAACATGTTTCTAAAGAGACAGACATATTTTCAAGTGAGAAGGGCACTCTTATCACCGATGTACTCAGCGGAGTAGATGCGGTCAATACCATGTATCCGGACGGCGTAGAAAACTTCTTTACATCAGACCCTCCTCGACATGCGCAATTACGCAGCCTGTTGAGCTTTGCTTTCTCCCGACGTCGTGTTCTAGATATGCAAGGACAGATAGAACAAATTGTGAAGGAGTACTTAGATCGAATTGAGACTGACGCCCAAGTCGAGTTTGTTTCTAATGTATCTATCCCAGTTCCAATAGAAGTGATTCAGATATTTATGGATCTCGACGACATGCCGATTGACGACGCCTATCAATGGAGCGAGGCCGTTTTCAAAATGGGTTCCGAGCTCTCTGAGGCCGAGTACAAGGAAATTGGTGCAAGCTTGCAAGGCATGGTCGCTTATTTCGACGCCATTGTTGAAGCTCGTAGAAAAGAACCAAAGGATGACTTTATCGGCCGGCTTGTTGAATCCGAAGTCGACAATAAGAAGATCAATAATATGATGGTCGAGATGTACTGTCAGACCATTATGGTGGCAGGCAATGAAACCACTCGCAATGGAATTTCGGCTGCAGTGAAATTGTTTTCTGATCATCCTGAGCAATACCAGCGCTTGCTGGACGATGAAACACTGATCGACAGTGCAGTAGAAGAAGTATTGAGATATCACAACCCAGCCTTAGGCTTTATGCGTACCGCAAAATCTGATACTGAAATTCGCGGAACCAAAATTGCAGCAGGGGAGCATGTATATATGATTTATGGTGCTGGCAATCGAGACCCTAAGGTGTTTGCCGACCCAGAAGCCTTTGACATCGGGCGCTTTCGTAAACCCTTTCCTATGCACTTAACTTTCGGTTTTGCCGAGCATGTTTGCATCGGCTCTGCTTTAGCGAGACTCGAGATGCGCATCTTGTTGAAAGAACTGCGAGCACGTTATTCGAAAATCGAGGTAGTGGGAAATCCACAACGCCCTAACTCCTTGTTGGGTAATGGCTTCGTGACCATGCCCACTCGATTCACCGCTCATTAATAATAACCGTATTAGGGATTAAATAGTTATGACTTCAAATGATCTTAAGCACTATCAACTCTTTATTAATGGCGAGTGGTGCAACTCCTCGTCTGGCAAGACCTTTCGTACCGCGGACCCGTTTACCGGTGAAGATTGGGCAGAATTAGCCGAAGGCGATACCGCCGACGTAGAAGCGGCTATTGATGCTGCACGGGCTGCGTTCGAAGATAGCTGGTGGCGGCGAGAGCCTCGAAGAAGAGCACAGGTGATGCAACGCCTGGCTGATTTGCTACTAGAAAATGTGGAACATTTAGGCCCCATAGAATCGCGTGATAACGGCAAGCTGTTGCGAGAGATGATCGGCATGAACACCATGACGCCGAGCTATTACCGATATTTTGCAGAAACAGCCGACCACATTTTCGGTAGCGTGATCCGCGGCGGTAGTCCGGAGGTGTTTTCTTACACCCTACGCGAGCCTTGCGGGGTAATCGCTATACAACTGCCTTGGAATACGCCGTCAGTGATTCTAGCCCAGGCTGCTGGGCCTGCGCTGGCAGCAGGTAACACGCTAGTGATTAAGCCTTCTGAGTTTGCACCTGCCTCTACTCTAGAGTTCGCGCGATTGACTGAAGAGGCAGGATTTCCACCGGGTGTAATCAATGTGGTGACAGGTATGGGGTCCGTGGTTGGTGCCGCCTTGTGCAACAACTCGGGTATCGACAAAATTGCTTTTACGGGTAGTCCAGAAGCAGGCCGTCTGGTAGCGAGTCAAGCGGCTCAATATCTTATTCCGTCCATTATGGAACTTGGTGGCAAGTCACCGAATATCGTGTTTGAGGACGCGAACCTAGAAAAGGCTGCGGCTGGTGTATTAGGCGGATTTACAGCAGCCGCTGGTCAAAGTTGTATTTGCGGCTCGCGGGCGCTGGTACAAGAGTCAGTCTACGATGAAATCGTGGAGCGCTTGATTGCCGGTGTACCCAAGTTAATCTTAGGTGATCCAACCGACCCTAACACTGATATCGGCCCTTTCTGTACCGCTGATCAGCTGGCCAAAGTGAAGAACTTTGTCGAGATTGGCCGCAAGTCTGGTGCTCGTTTGGTGGTCGGTGGTAAGCAACCAGTCGGCTTAGACGGATGGTTCTTCGAACCCACGGTTTTCGCCGATGTGAGCAATGACATGGAGATAGCCCAGGAAGAAATATTTGGTCCTGTACTGAGCGTGATTCCGTTTAAAGATGAGCAAGACGCGATCCGCATCGCTAATGACACCCGCTATGGCTTGGCTGCCGGAATTTGGACTCGAGATGTGGCTAGAGCCCATCGCGTTGCAGGAGAATTACGCGCAGGCACAATATGGGTGAACCAATATCGGCGCGGCGACCCAGCCTTTCCGTTTGGTGGCTTTGGCGAGAGTGGCTATGGTCGGCAAAGCGGTCAGGATGCGCTGCATGATTTTACCGTGCTTAAGAGTATTCAGATTGATGTTGCGGAGGACTAATGGATCTAACTGATAAGGTCGTGCTTATCACTGGAGCTAACGGAGCTCTAGGATCTGCAGTAGCAAAAAGAGCCCGCGCTCTGGGCGCAAATCTTGTACTTTTTGATCTCAATATTCCTGACAACCCCGAACAGGACGACCAATGGCGTGAACTTAACCTAACCGATGAAACGGCCGTAAACGCAGCAGCGTCTCAAGTAGGTTCAGTCGACGTGATACTCCATGTTGCCGGAGGCTTCGATATGGGGCCCACGGTATACGAACTCAGCCAAGCAAGTATCGATCATCTGTTTCAGATGAACGTAACAACCTTTCATAATATGGCACGCGCTTTCATCCCGCATATGATTGAGCGTGGGCGAGGCAGCGTAGTCACCATTGGTGCGCTAGGTGCTGCAAACGGTCTCGCAAATATGAGCGCCTATGCTGTGGCAAAGAGCGCATTACTCAGGCTTACCGAGAGCCTATCTGCAGAGGTAAAAAACAATGGTATTAATGTCAATTGCGTCCTGCCAAGCATCATTGATACACCAGCTAATCGGCATGCTATGCCTGACGAAGATCATTCAACCTGGGTGTCGCTTGATAATCTTGCGAATGTCATCTGCTTTCTCGGGTCAGAATCTGCGAGCGCAATCCACGGCGCATCGCTACCAGTTACGGGCTTAGTTTAGCGACCCAACAATCAGAACAATTTTTACCAACAACGAACGGGGCTTTTATGTCGTACGAGATTCATAAACAAGCTGTTTTAGACATGCATACGGCTATCGGTCGCGGCGATATTGACGGAATGTTTACTCCCATGACTGAGGACGTAACATTTCGTGTCACTGGCGACCACCAAGGTGGGCAGCGCGTGTTTCAGGGTAAGGAAGATATCGTCAACAACTTATTGCTGACCGTTTTTGCTCGGCTGAACGGCGGTGTTGAGATCGATATCATCAGTATCGCAGCAGAAGATGAAAAGGTTTTCCTGCATTTTACTGGTAAAGCACAAACCCTTGGTGGTGACCCCTACAACAATGAATCTGTCCAAATCTTTGATTTCCGCGATGGCAAGATCAGCGGCATTATAGAGTTTCTTGATACGGCTTTATTGGCAAAAGTTTTAGGCTAAGCAATCAAACCCAAGTCGACTAATAAGTCGCTCCGTCGGAGATAAAATATGATACACAACGTTTTACTCATTCTGCAGATATTGATAACCGCTTTCTTTCTGATAGCGTGCAGTGAACAAACCGAACTTGTTTCGACAGATGTTGCACGTAAAATCGACGATGCGGCGCTTGCGGATGAAGCCAACACAGATGAGTGGCTCGCCTACGGCCGCACATACTCAGAGCAACGCTTTAGTCCTCTGACAGAGATTAATTCTGAGACCGTCTCACAACTAAAAGTTGACTGGTATCTTGATTTGGTTGACGTGGTCGGGCCTGTATCAACGCCCTTAGTTGCAAATGGCGTGATGTACTTCATTGGAGCACGCAACATCGTTCGCGCAGTGAGCGTGATAACGGGCAAGGTTCTTTGGCGCTATGACCCGCGTGTTTCGGAAGTTTCTAAAGAGAGGACGCGGGTAGGGTACCTCTATGGGGGCAGAGGTGTAGCGCTGTGGCAAGACAAGGTTTACCTTGCCACGATTGATGGGCGCCTGATCGCGATTGATGCCGACACAGGCAACAAAGTCTGGAGCGTCATGACGGTCGACCCCAGCAAACCGCTGTACATTACAGGAGCACCGAAAACCTTCAAAGGCAAGGTGCTGATTGGCAACGGCGGCACGGAAGCAGGTGCTGTTCGTGGATATGTGACAGCTTATGATGCCGCGACAGGTGAACAAGCTTGGCGCTTTCATGTTGTACCCGGCAACCCAGCAGACGGGTTTGAAAACAACGCGATGGAGATGGCAGCGAAAACTTGGACCGGAGAGTGGTGGAAATTTGGTGGTGGCGGGAATGTCTGGAACGGCATTACCTACGACCCAGAGTTTGATGCTCTGTATATCGGCACGGGTAACGGAGCGCCATGGAATCAGAAGGTTCGCAGCCCTGGCGGCGGTGATAATCTGTTTCTAAGTTCGATCGTCGCGCTTGATCCTGACACCGGCGAATATCGTTGGCACTATCAAACGACCCCCGGCGAAACCTGGGACTACAACTCCTCAATGGACATAGTTCTGGCTGATCTAAAAATTGACGGGCGTGATGTAAAAGCGTTAATGCATGCCCCAAAGAATGGTTTCTTTTATGTGATAGATCGAGCTGATGGCAAGCTAGTTTCGGCCGAGCCGTTTACCGACATAAATTGGGCCACCAAAGTTGACCTCGCCACAGGCCGACCAGTGGAAGTGCCAGGCGCACGCTATGAAGATGGCTCCCAGCACGTGGTGCCGGGCGCCATTGGAGCACATAACTGGCCACAAATGTCGTACAACCCGAATACCGGTCTGGTCTATATCCCAACTATTCACGCAGGCGACCGTTATTTCGATGATTGGGTTGATCATAAAGAATGGACATCACCTGATTGGACTGCTTCGGCACCCTCCGATGGAACAGCCGTGGGAATCGAACCGATCTTAGCTGAGTCAAGCGAACGACGCGGATCACTGCAGGCCTGGGACCCAGTGAAACAGCAGCGTG
>JBLHQQ010000072.1:0-9980 GCA_047625245.1 Candidatus Azotimanducaceae bacterium | reverse complement strand
GGCAGCAACTCGTCGGGAATAAAATTATTGTCGAGCAAGTATGCCCTGGCAAATTCACCATAGGTTGCGACCGATATTTCGGGTCGGTGGACAAAAAGTCGAAGTTGACCCTCGGCGTGTATCTTACCGATATGGCGCCCGAGTATTTCGAGGTTATCCAGGTCATCCAGGTTTGGTGCCCGACCGCCACGCCTCGGATAGAGTGAAAAGCGATATCCCTCATGGCTAAATAATGTCTGGTCATCGATTACTAGCGGAGCGACGACAGAGATATCCTGCTGGGCCAGCTGTAAGGTGTATTCATGTTCTTCGTTAATCTGCGCTTCAGACCAGCGATTCGGCCGATAAAACTTACCGATGATAGGTTCCGCTTCATCAATGCCAATTTGATAGACACGATTTTCGTAGCTGTTGAGCTCCAAAATTCTTGCGTCACATCGGTAACCGAGACTCTCGGCTGCATCCATTACCCGATCCGGAGACAGAGCTGCAAAGTCGCTGACCTTCATCCGACTTGTAACTTCTTGATGTGCTCGTCTATTAACCAACCAGATATTGAAACCATGGCGGGACGATTCGGCATTTCCGTGTAGTGGAACCACTGAGCATCAGCAATTTCTTCTTCTTGAATATTGATCTCACCGCTGTCGTATTCGGCGTGAAATCCCAACATTAACGAATTAGGAAAAGGCCAGGATTGGCTGTTGAAGTACTGAAGGTTTTTTACCTTCAGCCCAACTTCCTCGAAGACTTCACGATGGACTGTCTGCTCGAGGCTTTCTCCTGGCTCGACGAACCCTGCCAGGGTCGAGTAGAAGTTGCCTCTAGTATTGGCGTTCTTCGCCAGCAATACCTCTTCTCCACGGGTAATGAGAACAATGATGGAGGGTGACAATCTTGGGTAGAACATTTGATTGCAGCTCTCGCACTTTCGAGATCGGTCAGAAGCCGCCTCGCCAGTAGGCTTTCCGCATTGACCGCAGAATCGGTGGGTTCGGAACCATTCTACAATCTGCTTTGCCTTGCCAACGAGAGAAAACACGGCTCCGTCGACCTGGCCAAGAAAAGACCAGAGTGTGTCGAAGGCATAGCCTTCTGGTTCTTCCGACTCTGAATCCACTTCAGTTGCATATACAGGAACGCCGCTGACGTAACCCAAAAAATGTTCGCCAATCGATTCCAGACTCAACCATCGAAACTCATCCGAGGTGACCGGCTTCCAGGGCCCAGTGGCAGGGCAGAGGATTTCATCATCAGAAATGATAATGTGAAAAGCTGGCGCAGACTCGCCATCGTGTGACGTGCCAGCTTCAAACATACTGGCCACATCCAAACTTTCCCAATCCATCATGGTGTACCCTTAAAAAAACATGAACTGTATCACAGCCGTGAGGCATTGGCGGGAGTGCGAGCTAGACAAACAACCTGGACGTCACTTGCACCTCGCTCGAGGAGAGTGTGAGCGAGTTCGGATACAGTTGCGGCTGTAGTGACGACGTCATCAACGATTGCGACGCTCTGCCCAGAGAGGTCCAGGTTTAGTTCAAAGGCATTGCGGATGTTAGACCTGCGTGTGGCTGCATCTAATCGCTTCTGGGCTCGAGTGTCGATCACTCTTCTGACGGCCTTACCCCGGGTTGGGATGTGCGTAAATTCTGTCAAAACCTGGGCAATCTCCAATGCCTGGTTGAAGCCCCGTGAGCGCAACGTACGTCGATGCAATGGAACGGGAATCCAACAATGAGGGGCAATAATGTGGTGCCGTTGATATGCCCTTGCCAAAAGGATGGAGAGAACGCGTCCGACGGCGAGCTTGTGACCGGTTTTGAATCGGCTTATCAAAACATCCACTGGGGGTTCATAGCGAAGTAAACTGAAACAGTGGGAAAAGAGTGGCGGCGTCGCAATGCACGCCCGACATATATCGTTAGAGATGGTCATCTCCAAACCGCACTGCCAACAGGGGCTTTTGGGATAGGGTAATCCTCGTTGACAGCCGGTGCAGAGGTCAAGATGCCGGTTGGTTGAGGCTTTGCAGATAATACACTTGCCAGGAAACAGCGTAAAAAGGAATCGATTCATCCATGGTTTCATTCACCCATGGTGAGCCACAATGTGGTTAGCGACTAGAAGCGAATATCAGTTGGATTTGTAAGCTTTTAACCTACTGTTCTATAGGGATGGGGCACGAATGTTCGACGTTGGTGTCATCGCAGACGCTAATAGCACTAAAATACTGGGACCATTGGGCAATTTCTTGCTTTGATATAATGTTTTGTTCTGTGGTGAAAGGGTCAACCCGTTTTAGCATTTTGATGATGTAGAGATAGTCATTGCCCTGAATGGATTTGGTTAAGGTGACTTCACCTTGCTGGCCGTGGGCATTTTTACCACAAAAGGTGAGCCGAACTGAGGTTGGATAGTTATTTTCCATGCCAGAAAACAAGTTGAAACTCTCTACCAGCTCGCAAATATCCTTGATGCGATCTAGATCACCCATAATGATGGTGATTGGGTCTATGCCCGCAAGAGATCGATGAGATTCGAAGCTGATTTTTGTTGTCCAGTTGTCTTCGCTTTCCTCTGGCGGGATGTAGTCGGTCAGGCGTGTCGCGCCGTTGTTGAGACTATAAGAATTTTGCCAATCGGGCGGTGGTCCAGCGATTAACTTTTCGCCCAATACAACACTGTCGATTTGTGGCGCTTTTTCCAGTTGTGGATCAGTGGCGCAACTCGTGGTGAGGAGCGTAATCGTGATAATGGCGAGTAGGTAGGATCGCATTTACATAAAAGCGCTGGTTTCTTTCTCCAACGCTACGAGGCGTTTGACCCAATTGTCGATCAAAGCGAAGTCTGCCTCGGATATTTCAAAGGTCTCGCAAAGTACCTTCAGAAAGCTTTGTTCTTCTACTTCAAAGGCACCATCCGCGTAGCCGAGACGAATCAATGCGATCATGACCGTGACTCTGGCTTTACGGGTTTGAAAAACCAGTTCGACCCCATCGAGTTCTACGTAGTGGGGAGTAAAGCCGCGATCCATATTTATCTCGCGGCGCATTTCTTCCATCATCAGCTCTTCGCCAACAGTCAGGTCACCGTCGGACACAACAACGTTATGGGCAAGACAAAGAAATGTCTCTTTTTGTTTTAGTGTTAGTGAAGATAGAAACATCGGTAGCTCCCTACTCAGGTGCAGATAGTGTCACCTGATAGTTTTGTATCTCTTCGTCCTTAAGAGTTGTGACATCAATCGTGTCACCAGGCTTAAAGCGCTCCAACAATGATAGCAGTGAGTCCTCGTTGGTGACAGGCTCGCCAGCGACAGCGATAATCACGTCTCCTAGGTGAATATTCCCCCTGGAGTCTTCTCTGACGCCGACCATACCAGCAATGTCAGCCGGTAAACCTTCGCGCACGGTCAAAATTGCTATTCCTTTAACCTTCAGTCGTTTCGCCCAGTAGTCTGTGAGCGTTTCGATTCCTAGGACAGGCCGATACAGCGTGCCGTGTTCGATTAACTGGGGGATGATTTTCTTGATGGTGTTGATCGGTATTGCGAAGCCAATCCCTGCGCTAGCGCCAGAAGGGCTGTAAATAGCCGTGTTTACGCCGACCAGTTGTCCCATTGAATTGAGCAGGGGACCGCCGGAATTGCCTGGATTAATGGCAGCATCGGTTTGAATGACATTTTTGATCGTGCGATTACTCACAGATTTGATCTCTCTGCCAAGGGCGCTAACCACGCCAACAGAAAGACTGGTGTCGAGCGCGAAAGGGTTGCCGATGGCGAGAACCTTTCTGCCCACTGCGAGGTTTTCAGAGTTCCCGAGAGGAATAGGTTTTAGGACTTCATTCGGAGCATTGATCTTGAGGAGTGCGACATCTTTCTCTGGCGCGGCTCCAATGACCTCAGCCTCATAACTGGCGCCGGAACCTAATGTAATGGTAATTTTATTGGCGCGATTAACGACATGGAAATTAGTCACGATCAGACCTGATTCATCCCACACGAATCCAGTTCCACTTCCAGTCGGAATCTCCATCACGTTGAGGGAGAAGCGTTGACGCCTTAACTGAGTATTGGTGACAAAAACAACAGAAGGACTGACGTCTTTGAAAACAGCAATGTTATTGCTTTCGTCTAGGGTCAGGATCTCGCCTTCGGATACTGCCGACTGAGTTGCTGCAATCGCGGATGACTCTGGCTCGATTTCCAGCCAGGATAGTGTCAAAACTGTGACGCAGCCAAATAGCGCAGCTGTGAGGAAAAACTTTATCGTCATCGGTGCTAGTCCGAAGTCGAGGGTCGCTACCTTAGAGCGTGCCCTCGATGTTGGGTTCCCTAACGGGTTGTAGGCGTAATTCTAGCAACTGATTTGTCGGCTGTAATGAATTTGTTGAGAGAGTAGATATCTTCAGGGCTCAAGGAGCCAACTGTTTGTTTAAGCCGCAGAGTGTCGCGAATGTACTGATATCGGGCGCTGGCGTGCTGAAACTGGGCGAGATATAGGCGTTGTTGAGCCAAAAGTACGTCAACGATATTTCGAGTGCCTACTTCGTAACCAGTTTGAGTCGCATCCAGAGCGCTTTGGCTGGATTCGATACCCCGCAAACGTGCTCTAACCCGTGCGACGTCGGTGTTGATTGCACTAAACAGGTTCCTAGTGCTTTCGACAGTCTGACGTTGTATCAGGTCGAAGTTACGCTGGGCTTGCTCCAGTCGGTAACCAGCCTCCTTAGAGGCAGAAAGGGTGGCGCCCCCAGAGAAGAGCGGAACGTTCAGGACCAAGGAATAGGAGCGTTGCTCAATTTCTGTATCCGCATTTCCAGCACCCCCGCCGAGAAAATTTTGCGCAGCACCGGAGGTACTTTCCGCTAAACGAGCCTGGGCTTCTACGGTAGGCAAATGTCGGCTGCGAGAGGCATATAGATTCTTGTGGGAAGAGGTCACATTTTCTCGAGCAGCGATAAGTTCATAGTTTCCCTGAAGGGCTCTCGTAACCCAGGCTTCACTATCATTGGGTTCGGGGTATTCGACGGGGAATTCCGCAGCTAAACCGTCGATTTCGACGTATCTCTCATCTGTGAGCCGAAGTAGGGTTTCAAAGGTAATGTCCTGTCGACCCTCCGCTTCGATCACATTGACTGTTGAACTATCAAAAGCAGCGGTTGATTCCAACACGTCGGTGATGGCGACTAGGCCGACATCGAAGCGTTGTTGAACCTGTTCGAGTTGGCGTTTGACGGCGTCTCTTTCTGCTCGAGCAGAAACTAGTTGGGAGTTTGCCTCGAGAATATTCAGGTAGGAATCGGAGACTCTAAAAATCAGTTCTTGTTGTTGGCTTGCGAATTCAGCCATTGCTCCGGCCTCAATACTTTTTGCCGCCTGGAAGCTGAACCATCGGTCGAGCCTGAAAATTGGCTGTACCAGTGTTGCTTGCCATGCGTGATCGTTGTACTCATCCGTAAAGCCGTTGTTGACGATCGTACGTTTGACATCGTCGGTCGACACGCCAACCGTGACAGTCGGTAGGAGTGCGGCACGTGCTTGTGGTAGAGCCTCACGGGTGGCCATATAGTTGGCTCTAGCTGCTGCAAGCTGAGGGTCTTTGTTGATCGCAAGGTCGTAAATATCCCCGAGGTTAGTGGCCTGTGCCTGTGGTGCTAGTAGAAGCGCCAAAACCGGTGCCAGCAAAGCCGAGGCTAAAGTCAGGGCACGAGTGCCGTTAAGCCAAACTTTTGTCACTTTCATACAATTTCCTTAGAACCAGTTTCCCGCCTTTCGGCTCGTAGGATACTGGGTGATCTAGTTGGATACCAGTTGGACGCGATAGTTTGGTGGTTTTATGCGTCTGATGATGGCCAGATGTGTATTTATAGTGCTTAAGACGAGCAAAACACCAAATTGGTTTAGTTTGTGCCGCAGAAAACCCCAGGAGATGGAAATCCCCCCAGCTCAGTTTCTAACCATGCAGCGACGGCCAAACAGCGGTCCTCTCTGAACGGCGCAGCGACAACCTGGATTCCAATGGGCAGACCTGCTGCGTCAGTTCCAGCCCGCACCACGGCGGCGGGCCAACCTGTGAGATTAAAAGCACTGGTATAAGTATAGTTGGCCATGTCTTCCTCTTCGCCGAGAGGAATGGCTGTGCGACCATTCACCGGACAAAGTAAAACATCGAAATCTGCGAAGAAGCTCAACATCGAACTGCGAAAGTTATCCCAGAGTTCGATGATTCTGGCGAACTCCTGTTGGCTGAATGTTGGACTACCCGGTTCCAGCATCGCGGCAATTCTTGGCGACGGCTCGCTGGTGCGGCAATCCTCTAATAGCGCTTCGACCATTTCGCCGCCATCGGCAGCGAACAACCGGCTTAAGATTAAATTTGTCATTTCGATCCCAGACGGACGTGCTTCTGATATTGAGTAGCCGTTTTTACCGACCAGTTCAGCAACGTTTTGGACTGCGCTGACAATTGCTGGTTCGGGAACTTTAATACCGTTTTCAGTGTGATAGGCAAATCTAAGTTGCGCGAGGTCGACGTCCTTAGACGAGCTGAAAGGCATCGCGACGGTATTTGGGTCGAGCAAGTCTGGTCCAGACATAAGGCCGAGTAGTAGCTCTAAATCTGCCACGGATCTTGCCATGGGCCCTGGTTGGCTAAGCCGAGCGATGAGACCTGACGCCGGTAATGCATTGCCGGTGCATGGCACTCTGCCAGTCGTGGGTTTGATACCGGTGATACCCGAAAAGTGCGAAGGCAGTCGAATACTGCCTCCAGTGTCGGTTCCAACGTCAAATAATGTCGCGCCGGCGGCAATCAGTGCGGCAGCGCCGCCACTGCTGCCCCCCGGGGTTCTTGATAGGTCGAAGGGGTTTTTAGTCTTGCCAAACAGAAGATTGTCCGTTTGAAAGGAGAGGGTGAATTCTGGAGTATTGGTTTTTCCCAGGAGTATCGCCCCGGCATCTCGAAGCCTTCCAACCGCGGTAGCATCTCGACCGGGTACATAATCCTTGCGGCCGGTGGTGCCCCAGGTCGTCACAACATCTCGAGTATCAAGGCTGTCCTTGATTGTCATTGGAATACCATGCAGCGGACCATGGATTTCACCGTTAGCAAGATCAGCATCGGCCTTCGCTGCGTACTTTAAGGCGTTGTCAGTGTTAAGTGTGACGACAGCGTTGAGCTGTGGGTTAACAGTATCGATCCGGTCTAAGAAGGTCTTAACCAGGTCGACGGAGGTGATTTGTTTGGATTTTATTGCAGCGGCAATTGCCGAAAGAGGTTGGGCAATGAGTTCGTCCATCAGAATTCTTCCTTGAGAGATCTTCCTTGAGAGATCTTCGGCGAGAGTTCCGCAGGCTAAGATCTTGATGGCACTTTACAGTGGCGGAAGCTGCGGGGCCAGTCGGGCGAGCAGGCTGGACCTCGCAGGAATGCCTATGCCCGAGTAATGGTGAGTCCTAACGGGGCGCCATCGATATCGTACTCAACCTCAGATTTTTCTGTGGAAAAGGTCAATTGATCGGCCAATGTTTCACGTTTGACGTGAGCCTCATGGGATTGAATGGCATCGGTTAAGGTCTCGTCTGCTGAGATGACAATGTCGATCCGATCAGAAACATTAAATTGTTGATCCTTGCGGGTCTTTTGGATTCGATTGACGACCTCTCGCGCAAGACCTTCCTTTATAAGAGGCGCGGTTAACTCGCAAATCAGTTCGATCGAAATGAACTTGTCGGATAGTGCGTCGGTACCTTCTCGAGCTTCACGAAACACCAGTATGTCGTTGGAGGAGAAGGTTTCTCCCGCGAGGGTTAAAGAGCCTGAAGTTTGGAAATCATCGACCTGCTCAGCAGTCAAATTTTCTATGTGTTGCTTGAAGGCTTTGAACTGTTTGCCAAGTCGTTTGCCTAGTACCGGAGAATTTGGTTTGGCATACAAGTTAATGTAAGCCGATTCGTCCTGACTGTAAGCAACAGCTTTCACATTGAGCTCAGATGCCAGATAGGATTCTAGTCTGGAAATTTCCTCGAGCAATGCGTTGTCTTTGTGGATAACCGTGAGTTCGGCCAGAGGGAACTTAGTTTTCACTTTTTCTTGATTTCGTTTCTGCCGGCCCAGCAAGATGATGTGTTGCATTCTAGTCACAGCCTGCTCGAGCATCGGCTGTATCAGTTCTTTAGAGGCAACTGGATAAGCACAGAGGTGAACGGATGAAGTCATTGAACCTGGCAAGTAACGCTTGAGGGATTGATAGAGAGTTTCCGACAAGAATGGCGTAAATGGCGCCATAACCAGGACTAATTCATGTAGTGTGGTGAAGAGCGTTTGGTAGGCGGCAGTCTTGTCAGCGGACTCTCCCTCGGCCCAAAACCTTGACCGATTTAAACGAATATACCAGTTGGTAAGTTCTTCAATAAACTCGAATAGTTCCGGTACAACATTGTAAAGGCGATAGGACTCCATTTCCGTTGCGATGTTAGCTTTCAATGATTGAAGTCTCGAGAGAATCCACTGATCCATAATGTTGCCGCTTGCTAGCGGTTTTTCTGAGGGGCGCCATTGGTCAATTTCCGCATAGGTATTGAAAAACTTAAAGGCGTTAAGCCAGGGTAGCAATGCTCGGCGAACCATGTCCTTAACGCCATCGTTGGCAAAGCGTTGTTCTTCGCCGCGGACCAGGCCGGAGTTGATCAGGTATAAGCGAAGCGCATCAGCACCATATTCTTCCATCAAATCATCAGGAGGCGTGTAATTACGCAGGCTCTTGGACATCTTCTTGCCGTCTTCGGCCATCACAATGCCATTCACAATGACGTTCTTGAACGGGTGGGTATCAAATAAAGCCGTGCCAAGGACAATCAAGGTGTAGAACCAGCCCCGGGTTTGGTCCAGACCTTCGGCGATGTATTCAGCAGGGAAGCCCTTATCGAAAACCTCCTGATTTTCAAATGGGTAATGGAGCTGAGCATAGGGCATAGAGCCAGATTCAAACCAACAGTCCAGAACCTCTTCGATGCGGCGATAGACACCTTCTTCACCATCAACGGTGAACGTCAGGTCGTCAACGAACTCCCTGTGCAGGTCGTCGACTTTGATGCCCGTAAGCTCGTGAAGCTCCTCGATCGAACCAATACATTTTCGAGTGCCTGTAACATCATTGATCCATATCGGTATCGGTGTGCCCCAGTATCGGTTTCGTGAAATGGCCCAATCAATCGCTCCCTCGAGCCAGTTACCCATGCGACCATCTTTGATATGTTCCGGAACCCAATTTATTTGTTGATTTGCAGCCTGCAGTTTGTCTCGCATGGACTCAACTTTGACGTACCAGGAGTCAATGGTTCGGTAAATGATGGGTGTGTTTGAGCGAGGACAAAAGGGATAGCTGTGCAAGATCACATCTTGTCGATATAGACTGCCCTGATCCTTGAGATGGCGAATGATAGGTTTGTCGGCGTCTTTTACATGGAGTCCAGCAAAATCCGTGACCTCTTCGGTGAAGCGTCCGGACATATCAACAGGGCAAACAATCGCTGTGATGTCGGCTTGTTTTAAGACTCGAAAATCGTCTTCGCCAAAGGCTGGTGCCTGGTGGACAACCCCAGTACCACTATCTGTTGAAACGTAGTTGTCGGCGAGAATTTGGAAAGCCCCTTCGCCGCGCAGGTCTTCAAAATAGTTAAATAGTGGCTCATATTGACGTCCCACCAGATCGACACCTTTCAACTCCTCTAGCACTTCTACATTGCGGCCCTTTGTGACGTCCTCAACTCGTGCGCTGGCAAGGTAGATGTCCTTGCCCAGTTCAGTGTCTCGTATTTTGACGTAATCGATATCGGCGCCAACACAAAGAGCAAGATTCGATGGCAGAGTCCAAGGGGTTGTTGTCCACGCTGAGACATAGGCATCTTCGTCTTGAAGCTTAAAAAGTACAGTGACGGCCGGATCCTGAACATCTTGGTAGTTAGAACC
>JBLHQQ010000071.1:0-10002 GCA_047625245.1 Candidatus Azotimanducaceae bacterium | reverse complement strand
TGGGGTTGCATCGGTAGATCCATCATTAACAAGAATGACCGAGACATCGTCTCTCTGTAAAAGTGCACTGGCTTCGATTTCCTGAAAACGTAGCGCTTCGTTATAACAGGGTATGACAATCTGAATCGGTCCCATTTCAGGCACCTAGTCCACCAGTTTCAGGCGCAGGTCGAGCTCTCTGATTGTAGAGTAAACCTTGTATAGCTTTAATTTCTTGCTTCGAATAGGAGGAGTAATCATTGTTCATATCACTGCCAACGGCCATTCCCTGCTGCAAGCCCGGACGAGCGCTTAGCTCTTCAGACCAGCGCTTAAAATATTTGAAGTCATTAATATGCTGACCCTGACCTTGCAAATTCACGCTCCAGGGATAACAAATCATATCCGCGATCGTGTATTCGTCACCGCAGATATAGCGATTCTGGTACAGCTGATTATTCAGAACTCCATAAAACCGATTCACCTCATCCGTAAATCGCCCCACTGCGTAGCTCTGATCGCCCTCAGAATCGCTCAGTCGTCGAAAGTGACCGCACTCGCCGGACTTCGGCCCCTGATTCGCCATCTGCCATATCACCCACTGCATAACCTGGTATTTGCCTCGAAGATCATTCGGCATAAATTGACCGGTCTTCTCCGCAATGTAGAGCATGATTGCGCCGGATTCGAAAATCGAAATCGGCTCACCACCACCGGCCGGATCATGATCAACAAGCGCTGGCATTTTATTATTGGGGCAGATCGCAAGGAACTCTTCAGCAAACTGATCGCCCTTTCCAATATTGCAAGTGATCAAGTTGTAATCGAGCCCACACTCTTCAAGCTGAATGGTGACCTTTTTGCCATTTGGCGTCGGCCAGTAATAGAGATCTAGCATGGAGCTCTCCTCTTTATCAGGTGGTTAAATTCACTAATCCGTTAGTCATATTTGCTAATTAATTACCAGTGTTGTGCAATAGTTTGTTTAATATCAACGGTTTAAACAATTGGCACAGATCCTGAATACTAACCTGACAAAGGCAAATATTTAGGACTCACATGTTAGACATGATTCTTCACATTTTGATTCTGGCGGGCGTCATTTTCTTTATCGCCGAATCCATGCGCGGCGTAAGGATAGACGGTTTCAGCACCGCTGTTGTCGTCGCCACGATCTACTCGCTGATTAACTTTTTCCTCGGCACCTTCTTGATGGTGCTGACATTGCCTCTCATCATCTTAACGGTTGGGCTATTCAAACTCGTAATCAATACCTTTTTATTGTGGCTCACCGATCAAATGATCGATGACTTCGAGATCCGCGATATGGGTACAACATTTCTCTTCGCCATCATCATCACATTAGCTGATACATTTCTCGCCATGGTATTTTAGTCATGACTTACAAATCATTCCTCACCAGTCGCCAAGGGCGCAATCAGCTAATGAGCATTCAGCCCTCAAACCGCGATGTCACTTCGCAAGCACCCACCATCTCTGATTCGACTAAGGATATCGGACGTCGTCTCAGCAGATTCCGCCTTTCCAAACAACCATCCCTGAATCTCCGCACAGCCAAGACTCTTTAGATATTCAAGTTGAGTGTCCGTCTCAACGCCTTCGGCAATTAGGTTCAATTTCAATCCGTGGGCCATGGTGATGATGGCATGAACAATACTGGTGGCTCCTTCATTGACATGAATCGACCCAACGAAGGACTTATCTATCTTTAGGGTATTAATCGGGAACTGCTGCAAGTAGCTGAGGGAAGAGTAACCCGTGCCAAAATCATCAATCGCAATTTTGATTCCCAGAGACGTCAACTTGCGTAGTTTCTGAATCACCTGAGACGTATCGTTCATAATAATGTTTTCAGTAATCTCAACCTCAAGACAGCTGCCCGGCAACTCATGGCGCTCCAAGGTATCAACTATCCGGTCAATGAAATCATTTTGGTCAACTTGAGACGCTGAAAAGTTAATAGCCACTTTGATATTTTCAACCCCCTTTGCACGCCAAAAAGCAATGTCGCGGCAGGCAGTTTCTAACACGAAGTTACCCACGTCTAAGATCAATCCAGTTTCTTCCGCAATGGGGATGAACTCGTCAGGGAATATCAGACCGTTTTCTGAATGCTGCCAACGTATTAGTGCCTCGAAACCCACGATATTTTCTGTACTAGCATTAACCTGAGGCTGATAACACACCTTTAATTCATCGGTTACCAAAGCCTTACGGAGATCGCGCTCAATTGTGTGGCGAGCTGTCGATATTTCGTTCATCGATTCATTGAAGAACTCAAATCCGTTCTTACCACGGTCTTTAACACAATACATAGCGAGATCGGCACTCTGTATGAGTGACTCCATTGTCTCACCAGCTTCTGGATAAACCGCGATGCCGATGCTGCCGCTAACGTAAAGTTCATGCCCATCAATCTTGAATGGGTCTACAAATTCAGCCAACACCTTATCGGCGATCATGCCGGCATCTTCAGCGCGGCTAATCTGAGGCAGTATTAGCGCGAATTCATCTCCACCGAATCGGGCTAGGGTGTCACCTTTGCGCAGGGTGTTTTCTAATCGTTGGCCCACCGCTTGAAGAAGCCGATCTCCCATAGCATGGCCCATGGTGTCATTCACCCATTTAAATCGGTCCAGATCCAAAAACATAACAGCGAGGTTTTGTTTGTTTCGACGTGCCTGAGTAATCGCGATGCTGAGTCGGTCTTCCATCAATACTCGGTTTGGCAGTTTGGTTAATAAATCGTGATAGGCTTGAAACTTAATCAACTCCTGCGCTCGTTTCTGCTCAGTGACATCTCTGGCGACCCCGTAGGTACCTTGAAAGTTCCCATTACTCAGATTCGATTGCTGGAGCATGATGGCCATTGAAGTAGTATCAAAATAGCGATATTCAGATTCACCACGACACTTTAACTTCAACTCCACATTACTGGATTTACGATCATCCGAACGACGTTCGGTAAAGACGTACTTCGCCAGTTCGCGGCTCTGGCTAGAAACAATCTTGCTGTAGTGCTCACCGATTAATTCGGTTTTGTTGAAACCAAGAGTTTGGTACACAGTGTCATTCAAAAAAGTAAAACGACCGTCCACATCAAGCATGAAGACAATATCTGGTGAATGGTCAACAATAAAACGATGCAGATATTCCGATTCAGATAGTTTTTGACTCATTGAATGATTTGTATCTTCGAGTTCTTTTTTCGAAGCTGCATTACCAATGGTGGTGAGTAGTTCATCGGGTGAATAGGGCTTTTTGACAAAATCATAGGCCCCTTTGCCTAGTGCCTCACGCGCAGTTTCAAAGCTGGCATCGCCGCTTACTACCAGCACCTTGGCGGGAATGTGATGTTCGATGACGTAATCAATTACACCGAAGCCACCCATCCCGGGCATATTGAGGTCAAGTAAAATAAGGTCAAAGCAGTAGTTCTGCAGCATGCTGATCGCCTGCTCACCACTATCGGCGGTTTCTACTTGATAACCCGACAATTCAATCATCTGCTTCAGACTTTCCCTCTGTAGCGGTTCATCGTCGACAATCAGAATGTTCCGTCCGGAGCCCTGCTCTAACATTACCGCGCTCATGGTGCTTTCCTCTGTTCAACAGGTTCTTAGTTTTAGTGTTCTTCTTATTATTTTGGCTTTTGTTCGATGGGTAATAAAATTTGAAACTGTGTGCCACTCGTTTGGGATGTCTTACAACTGATCAAGCCACCCAGATCAGTTATGAGTCGATACGCTACTGACAAACCAAGACCCGAATGGTCACCACCTTTGTCGGTGTTATTAGCAGCAAACAGGTTTTGATAAATCTCTGGCGACACTCCAAATCCATTGTCGTCGATCAGGATTTCGACAAAGTGCTGACCACCAAGGTTGACGCGGCCGCTCGAGGTGATTCCAATGCGCGGCTTTGAGGCGCCGACAAGAGCTTCTGCTGCATTCTTTAGAAGGTTCAAAAACGCCTGCTTAAGAAGATCCGAATGACTATCGATAATTGGCATTGCAGAATCCAACTCACATCTGACCGAGATATCTGGATGAGAGCCCTGGACCACGCTTGTTAGAGCCCGCAGAAGCTCATTGATATCCACGGCACGGAGCGCACTTTTGCTCTCAGTGCCGATCTCTGCAAAATCTTGGATGATCACACCGATACGAAGCATTTCACTCGAAATTGTTTGAATGTCCGCCTGAATGCCCGTCTGAATGCCTATCGGAAAGGTTGCATCACGGTCGAGCTTTAGGGAAAGCGTTTTCAAATAGTTTTGGACTATCGATAACGGATTATTCACCTCATGAGTCAGTTCTCGAACACGTTTTTGTATTCCGTCGAGTTCGATCATCGGAATCGAGGATTCCGCACTATCGTCAAACGTTCTGGCACAGGAGTTCGAGAACACGGACACAAGAAATTGATCCTGCCTGGCTGCAGACTCAATATTATCGACCCCAAAAATTACCACGCCAAACCTACCGGCGGGTACCAACCAAAGCGCGCTGGTCGCAAACCGGGACAACAACTGCTTGTCTACGATTGCGACCAGTGCATCATCCTCGGCAGAGAAAGCGGTCTGTGACTGAAACACTTGATTGATCAGGCTACTGTTAGATTCAACACTGACTGAAAAATGATCATCGCCTAAGAGCACAACTAACTTGTCCTCCTCACGAGTTGCCAGGGCATACTTTTGAACAGCAAAGACTTCACGCGCGAACAAACTCAGCGACTCAATCTGAGCACAATGTTGCATTTGTAAGGCGACGTTAGCGCGACTTAAGTTTGACTCAAAGTTGCTAATCGACAATAACTCATCATTCCTAACGCGGAAGGATGAGTATGCCACTTCGAGTAGGCTACTTAGCTTCTCAGGGTTGATGCCAAGTCGCCGTTCAATAAGTTCAGAATATTGCTCTGCCAACTCAAGATTCGTCAGCATGACTTCAGCTAAGCGACCAGCCATAGCGACCAAGACCTGATCCTTGGTAGCATCGTTCAAAACATCAAGACCTTCATGTTGATAACGCACGACATCGCAGTCAGCCAGAGACAATCCTAAACGGCCGAGTGATTGAGCGGCTTCTTCAGCAAGAAAGCCAATCGTTACACTTGATTTCGGTTCAGGCCGGCCAGCGTCAAGCAGCAAAGCCAATAACCTGCACCGGACTCTACCGGCACTATCAAAATCAGCTGCCGCCGACAGAAGGCCCGCGATCCTTGCGGCAAGATTAGCTCGCTGCCAGTATTTTCCGGATTCAGATAGGTTCGCACTGTTCGCCAACAGCACAGATTGCTCAAACAATGCCTGATTCGACAGTGCTTCATGCCAGTTGATGAGGTTTCGCGGTGGTTTTACCGAGAGAAAATGCAGGAGGATTCTCGGGTCACTTTCAACCGCAGCAATCATCTGGCTTCTTTCAGACTCGGGGTTGATTATCGTGTTGAGAAAGTAATTGAGGGTCTGGTGCCTCGCGGGTATTTCCGGTCCCGCCAGTGTGAAGATCTTGCTTAAAGCTTGATCAGACATCCTCACAGTGTAGTCGTAGAGTCATTAGAAAACAACAAGTTATAAGTATATTTATACAGTTAAAATTTGGTTTCCGACGTAACTTTTCAAACAACTACTTCCAATTCTATTGCCATGTCTTTCATAGCCACCTACCATTGTCGACCTTGCCGAAAACAAGCCTCTATGAAAGCATTTAGCTGCCAAAAATGTGGCCAATCGATCTTTTTTGAGAACACCCATTGTGTTCGTTGTGGAAGTAAATTGGGCTTCATTTTGGGGGAAATGAAAATGTCTGCCTTCTCAATAAACAACGGCAAATTAAATAGCTACCTCAATGACAAACCCTACAAATTCTGTGAAAACAGCAAGAACGGTGCTTGTAATTGGGTTCTGGAAGTCAGCAGCGAGCACACTTTTTGTCTAGGTTGTCGTCTCAATCGCACAATCCCGAACTTGTCAATTGACGAAAACCTCCGCTATTGGCGCATTCTTGAAGCCGGGAAAAGGCGCCTCCTCTACTCCCTAATCCGCCTCGATCTGCCGGTCATTCCAAAATCAGAGAATGACAAGATCGGACTCGCTTTTGAGTTTCTTAAAGACACTTTTGAGCGCATTCAGAAAAACGACTACGTGATGACCGGACATATCGACGGGGTGATCACAATCAATATTGCCGAAGCGGATGATCTCGAACGAGAGCGTCGGCGCACAAATCTCAATGAAGACTACCGAACCGTCCTCGGCCATTTTCGCCACGAGAGCGGACATTACTATTGGCAACAACTGGTCTGGGGGCATAGACCACTCAAGGCTTTTCGGCACTTATTTGGCGATGAACAATTGGATTATCAGGAAGCAGTTAGCCGACATTATGACATTGGTGCGCCCGACAATTGGTCCGACAATTTCATTTCCGCCTATGCAAGCTGTCATCCGTGGGAAGACTTTGCTGAAACCTGGGGACACTATCTGCTGATTGCAGATACCCTGGAAACAGCGAAGGAGTTTTTTGATCAAGACGATTCGGTAGACGGTTATCACTCACCGAGCTTCGATATTATGCTCAAACAGTGGTTGCCGCTGACATTAGCTGTGAACAACGTCAACCGAAGCGGCGGCCAGCCAGACTTATACCCCTTCGTTCTTTCCGCTCCGGTGGTCGAAAAATTTTCTTACATTCACCAATTAATCCATGCCCGGAAGACTTTCTGATTTTTCTTCCGTGACGTCCACAAACATGTGTGAAGGATCAACTGCAGGTCCATACTGATTACAGATAGCAACGTCGGCTGCATCGCGCCCATAGGCAATCGCAATTCGTGCGCCCTCAAGGTTCCTCTGAGTCGCATCAAATGTAAACCAACGTCCACCAACGTAGGCTTCGAACCAGGCATGGATATCCATGGGTTCAAGACCATGCAGGTACCCGACCACAAGCCTCGCTGGAATACACAGGCTACGGCAAAGACTAATGCCAACATGGGCGAGATCTCGACATACGCCATAACGTCGTTCAACGACTTCGACCGCCGAAACTGGATAACCGCTAGAGCCTGGAATGTACTCAATGTAATGCCGAATCCACTCCACAATCGATTCAACCTGGGGATAACCCGGAGCAGAGGTATTGACGACCTCAAGTGCGAGCGCGTTGTGCCGATCCGCCTCACAATAGCGGCTCGGCAACAGAAAGGTGAGTATTTCATCGGGTAGCTCAGGTACTGGCGTAAACTCAGCGGTATGATCAATGCCACTATGGTCAGCCGTCATCACAAGGCTCGATGTTTGGATTCGAAAATCGCCTTTCGGCGCGATGAGGCGTTGGCAAAGATTGCCGAACGGATCCATCGCTTCGGTGACCTGAATGCGAGGTTGCACGTCGTAAATCTCTTGCATCACCCATTGACTCGCCGCACTTCGAGGCCGGAGCATAAATACAAACGGTGTAGGGTCTACGATATTGAAACCTAATTCGCAGCGGGTCTTAAGCCACATGGTCTTCTCAGATACTATTTCCATTGCCCATCATGCACCGAGTACACTACGACTTCCATTTGATCCTACACAAATCTCTTGCCCATACAACTATGCAGAGCAGCCTTATTTCACAGAGCAGTCTTATTCATCGCGCTTTTGTTCAGCGCTCCAACAATGGCTGATGTTCCATTTACTGAAGTCGCCAAATTGCCCTATCGCATGCCAGATCAAACTGTTCGTTATGGGTCTGATCCGTCACAAATCGCAGACTATTGGAGATCGGAAACCGTTAGCCCATTACTAGTATTCATTCATGGAGGCTGGCCTGGAACCTTTGATGATCTTCGAGCAGCAATGGACAAAGCAATCACCCCGGAACACCCGGACATCTTTCTCTCCGGGCACAGCGCTGGAGGTCACCTGGCTCTGTGGATGAGTTCACAATCACCCTCTAAGTTGAAAGACACAATTGGCCTTGCTGCGATCTCCGATCTTCATGAATATGCCGGAGGAACCAGCGGCTGCGAACAAGCTACGGTTCAGCTCATGGGCGAAACACCTGAGGAAGTTCCTAACCGCTACAATGCTGAGTCACCAATATTGTTAGATCCAGGTACTGAAACACTTATGATTCACGGCGACCAAGATAGGATCGTAAATATCGAACAATCTAAACACTTTATCAATATTCACTCGAAGACGAAGCTCCGTATCCTAAAGAATCATGGCCACTTCGATCTCGTCGACCCCAGGCAAGAAACACCTAATATTATTGTTAAACAAATTGAGCAGTGGCTAAAGTGATAGTTAACGCCCAACGCATTCTGAAGTTGGACGAACGCGATCCTCTTCGAGAACTGCGCGAGCGATTTAAGTTGCCACACGACGAAGTGTATCTGGACGGAAACTCGTTAGGCCCACTTCTTTTTCAGGTGCGAGAACGCCTGCAGCACACCATTGACGTTCAATGGGGCCAACGTCTGATTCGAAGTTGGAATGAGAGTTGGATTGAATTGCCGGGAGTCGTAGCAAGCAAAATCGCACCCCTCGTCGGCGCGCCGCCTGAAGACCTCACCTGCGCCGACAGCGTGTCGGTGAATATTTTCAAGATACTCGCCGCATCGCTCACCCTCACGCCGGCGCGACCCATCATCCTATCCCTCAATGATGTGTTTCCGACAGACCTCTATATCAGCGAGGGCCTTGCAACCCTGTTAGGTGCTGTTCGATGCAAAGTAAAGCTCACAAATCTCGATCAATTAGAAAAATCGCTAGATGACCAGGTTAACGTGTTGTTAATGAGCCAGGTCAACTTTCGATCCGGCGAAGCCTACGATGTCAAAATCATTACCGAGCTTGCCCACCGATATGGGGTTCGAGTCCTGTGGGATCTTTCCCATAGCGTCGGTGTTCTACCTGTCAATCTGGCAGCCAACCACGTCGACTTCGCAGTCGGCTGCGGCTACAAATTTCTAAATGGTGGTCCTGGTGCTCCGGCATTTGTGTATGTTAATCACGAACTTCAGCAACAATTGAAACAACCCCTGACCGGCTGGATGGGCCACTCAGCGCCGTTTGACTTTAACCCGGAATATCAACCTGCACCTGGAATTGATCGGTTTCTGGCTGGCACTCCGGGTATTTTAGGCATGTCTGCTTTGGATGCCGCTCTCGACCTTTGGCGAGAGGTTTGCCTCGACACAGTAGTCGAAAAATCTCAGCATCTGTCGCGATTGTTTATCGAAATGGTCCAACAATCGCCAGTGTTAAATTCTCCTGAAAACAATCTTGAGATCATTCATGTGTCGGCCAGGGGAAGCCAGGTCTCTCTGCGGCACCCGCAGGCGTTCGCAATTTCTCAGGCACTTATCGATTGCGGTATTATTTGTGATTTTCGATTCCCCGATCTCGTCAGATTCGGTTTCGCTCCGCTCTATATTCGCTATCAAGATATACTCACAACCACGGAATCACTCGCAGAGATTATGAGTACCAAACGCTATCAACAATCCCAATTCCAGCAGCCAGGAAAAATCACCTAGACCGGACCAGCACGGACAATGCCAATGCAAAAAAACCTTATCTTCATAATACTCACTGCCCAGTGTTTCATACCACTATCGGTATTCGCAGCTCCCAAAGATGATCTCAATCGATTACTCGATGGGTTTCACAGCGCAGCAGCACGAGCGGATTTCAGTGATTACTTTTCTCGCTTTGCCAAGCAAAGTGTTTTTCTTGGTACCGATACTACCGAACGTTGGACCCTTGAAGAGTTTAAAACCTATGCCAAGCCACATTTCGCAAAAGGCCAAGGCTGGACCTACAATTCTGTCGAACGGTTCTGGCAAATTAGCGAAAATGTTGCCTGGTTTGATGAGCAACTTGATAACGAAAACCTCGGTCGCTGCCGAGGTACTGGGGTCGCGAAGGCTGACGATGTTAATCCCGAACGACATCGCAAAAGATGTGGCAGCAAAAGCCAAGCAGGTGATGCATGACTAATA
>JBLHQQ010000070.1:0-10040 GCA_047625245.1 Candidatus Azotimanducaceae bacterium | reverse complement strand
AGGAGGTCTTCAATATCGCGATGGCTCAAGTTGAAACGATAGTAGAGCCAGACAGCGTAAGAAATGATGTCTGGCGGGAATCGGTGTCGTTTATAAGTATTCATCCACCGATTCTATCAGCTATGGAAATTTAACTTGGCAGTACCTATCGAAGACCTCCTAGCTGAATGGAGTAGCGCAGTTGCTTAAGATCAGAGCCAGGACTATTCTGATCTCAAACACTTAACTTGCCAATACCCTATGATTGTATACGCCATTGCGGCCATAGCAGAAAATCGAGCCATTGGAAAAAACAATGATTTGATCTGGGATCTACCCGACGACATGAGGTTCTACAAAGACACCACACTGAACCAAGTGGTGATGATGGGGCGCAAAAATTACGAGAGTACCCCATACCAATACAGGCCATTACCGGATCGGACTAGCATCGTGTTAACCAAAGAGCAGGGCTATGATTCAAACGGCGGCTTGGTGTTCCATGCAATTGAAGATGCCTTGAAATTCTGTGAACGTGAAGGGCACGAGTCCATATTTATTATCGGAGGTGGCCAGATTTATAAGTTGGCTTTGGACAAAGATTTGATAGACGTGATGTACATTACCAGGGTTCATGGATCTTTCGAGGCGGATTCATTCTATCCAGAATTTGACGAATCAAATTGGAACAGGGAAGTCATTGAAGATCACCCACAAGATGACAAGCACGACTATTCGTTCAGCATAGAAAAGTGGACGAAAAAGTAGGTCGTTTTGGTACTGCCAACTTAACAGGCCTGAAATTGCTACTATCAGGCAATGAATACATACAAGCGGCACCGATTCCAGCTAGGCGCCCCCCACCAGATATCATTTCCTACGCTGTCTGGCTCTATTATCGACTCAACTTGAGCCACCGCGATATCGAAGACCTTTTAGCTGAACGTGGCATCACAGTCAGCCGCGAAGCTATCCGTCTTTGGGTATGACGAAGTGGTTGATGTATTTCTGCAGGCCAGGCGAGATGGTGCTGCGGCTAAACGCTTCTTCAGACGTCTGTTGCGCTCCAGTGACACTGAGCCAAGGAAGATCGTGACGGACACTACGAAGTTATCCCGTGGCTCAGCGAGCCTTGGGTACTGATGCAGCGGTAAGCAATCTATTCAACCCGGGTAGGCACAAGGTCGGCGCTCAGCATTACCGTGATCTCAGGATAAGTGCGTTTACTGAATGGCGTAGCGCAGTTGCTTAAGATCAGAGCCAGGACTATTCTGATCTTAAACGCTTAACTTGCCAATACCCTGATGGCGATACCAGTAAAGTGCTGGAAAAAAATAACGCTCAGCATAAGGCTCGTCTGCCTATAAGAAGGATTAATACCCGCTGGCCCTGCACAATCGATTATACTAACGTACGTAATCGTAATAAACAGATCAAAGCATTTTTTATGTTAATACTCAGCATGATAATCGATCAAACCGGATAGCGTTATTGCTTACCTAAGGTCGTAAGGACATTCACAGTGACCCGGAATATTCGCTTCTTTCTTCTGCTCCTTCTGCTGACTTCCTGTTATGGACTTCGAGCAAACTCCACTGAGGACGAGGCCCCCGAAAAGATCAGTTGCATGACGTCAGAATTTGCACAACAAGGCAATGAAAACTGGCGGATCATTACACTGACTTTGGTCAATGAGTGTAATTACAACATTGATCTAAACAACGTCTTGGTTGAATTTAAGGACAACCAGCCGATTGAAAACATCTGGTTCACTGACAATGACAATACCTCCTATCCTGAGGTAACCTGGTCGTCACAAACTGACATCCACCGATTAGAGCTGGTTTTTGACTCGAAGCCATACGTTCAGTCGACACTCAAGCCCCAAAAAACTATCTCACTAAATTACGGCGTTCCATTTATAGGCTATGCCTCAGAATCCGTAGCGATTTATTACAACCGCAATGACGCTAAGATGCCATTCTCCTCAACAGATCCTTCAACTTATTCGCCACGGAAACCTTCGGTAATTTCACCCGCCAGAACGGCTGAGCAGACGATCGGGCACCCAAAAATTCAGCGAATGATTGGCTATCTACCCTTAAACTGGAACAATTCGGAGAGTTACATAGGCTCTATCCCGTCCCCTAACGAGTTGTCTAACGCGAATTATACGCATATCCTAATTGCATTTGGCGTGTTCAGCATTGACGCAAATTGCGCCATCGAAAAAGATTGTATTTTACTGTCACCTCACAAGGACGGTGACATTCAGATCACCTCCGGTGATGGTTCGCAAAAAATCGACCTCAAAACGTATGTCATGCAGCTGCACCAGCAAGGTATTAAAGTTTTACTGTCTTTAGGTGGCGCCTCATCGAGTTTCGGTACCGTTGACTTTGAACGCAGCTTTAACATAGTCCAAAAGAGCCAGAGGTCTTTTACCAAAACTGCGCGAGCTTATGCGGATTCTATTACTCGCTTGGCCCAGCATTTTAACTTTGATGGAATTGATATAGACATTGAGGCGGGTTTGTCGGCGCCGGCAAGCACGGATTTGATAACAGCCGGCAGTGTAAAGGCCTGTCAAAGTCTCTTTAGCGAAACAACAGGCCTAACGGCACAAACCGGCAGCGTCTGCGCGATGACGGAAATCGTTAATCAACTGGTTGATCGATATCCAGAAATGATTATAACGTTGGCGCCACAGACCCTCAATATTGCCGCAAATCGCCTAATACAGGGACAGACTCTTAACTATTCAGCGCTTATTGCCAACATCCGAAATCACCTAACGTGGGTTGGCGTGCAAGTTTATAATTCCGGCGGTATGTATGGCCCTGATGGCAAAATACAGCCTATCAACGCAGACAATCAGGCGAATGCCTCCGTCGCCATGGCACTCAACTTACTCGAAGTCTGGACTCAAGAATCGCCGCATTCCTTCATCAATAATACGCAAGCCCTACTCGAACCGCACCAGGTGGTTCTTGGGTACCCCGCGAGCAATGGACAAAGGTCAGACGGCTACCCCAGTGGCGACTTAAACGCCATCATCGAAGCCGTCAGTTGCCTTAATTACAGCACTCACTGTAAGAGTATTGCCCCGCGAGTTGCCCTATCGCAGCCTATTGGTGGGGTGTTCAATTGGAATGTTAACTTTGACCGGGCCAACGATTTTATCTTCGCAAAAACGTTAATGGACCATTGAGTTAATTATTCTCTCGCAGCTCCTCAATACGTGTGAGCAATGTAATGTAGTCGGGGTGACTGGGCATATACTGTTGTCGCAGCACTGCCAATTCTTTTTCAAGCTTTACGATTTGGACGTTATGTAAGCGCGAGGTTCTGCCCAATCTGCATGTTTTGTCAGAACAATCTATAGCGTCTTCAACTATTGTCCAATCGTGATCCTTCATGGAGACATCATAAATGCCTCTGAGCACTGAATATCGCTTCGCACCACTTTGGCTGGGATAAATTTCAACTAAACCACCGGTGCTTCCTTTCTGACCATCATCGACGCGGATCTCGACCGAGGCGGCTACCTCACCCAGATCAACCGTAAGGTCCGCCGCAATTTTACCCGCATCACAATCGATCGAACGGCAGTCAACAGCATCCCTTATTAACTCTGAGGCGCCTTTTTTAAAGATAAGATCGTACTGGCTAAAGAACACGTTATAGGTCTTGTGGCCGCTTTGCGCCGTGAACAGTTGAACCATAGGGCCGGAACTGTCAGCGCGTCCATCTGCCACCCTTATTTCCATAGATATGTCCTCAAGGTTTTCAAAATCTACGGACAACGTCGCAGCAATATCACCAGGACTGCAATTGCCGTTAGTGCAATCCAGCGAGTCGACAATGAACCTCGATGGTCCCATCTCAAACACCAGGTCGTAATGACCGCGCAGGACCTTATAGGTTTTTTGACCACTCTGAGCCGCCCGAATATCGATCATTTCGCCGGTCGTTTCCATTACTGCGTCCGCTTGATGGAGCGCCATACTGATATCGGTCAACCCTTCGTAATCTACCGTTAACGTCGAGGTGATGTTTCCAGCGGCACATGATCTACTCTCACAATCGACGCTATCAAGAATTAACTCACTTGAGCCGACCTTGAAGACAAGGTCGTAAGATCCCTTCCACAAGCTATAGGTTTTCTGACCGCTTTGTATAGCATGCGATTGAACAAGATTGCCGGAACCTTGGATCCCATCATCATCTTCACGGATCTCCAGATTGACCCCACTTAGGCCGCCATAGTTGACTAAAAGAGAGGCGCTCCTTCCGCTCTGACTGCAGCTGCGGCCTTCACAATTTACAGCCCCCAAAAACTCCCAAGGGTGATCGTAAGCACGCTCAGAGCCATAGGCTGGAGCGTCTCCTTGTGTCCACCACCGAGCGCGATACATCATGTCGTTGTGTACTGCTTCATCGTCAGCGAGAAATACCCGGTCAGGCGTCCACTTGATCCTGTCGCTGGAATTGGCGTTGGCCAATTGGACAGCCTTTCGATCGCTCTCCAGAACCGGCCCTAGATAAAGCCATGGGCTGTCCCAAGATTCAAGAACCGGCGCATCAGGTTGCCCACCTCGGGTCTCCCATTTCGCTTTATAAACCCGCCCTTGCCAGACTACTTTTTCCGTTTCGTCATAGACCGTCTGCTGGCGCCAAAGCGGATACGGGTATAATTCTGCGTGGTTCAGCGCGGGGCCCACTGAGGACGCAAACTCTTGCTGACTGCTCTCGGCTGTAATTGAAAGAGAGGCCGGAAAACGATCGATGAACAACTTAGCAAACTGATATTTTACTTGGTCGATTCCGCTGCAGGTACCAGACGCCTGTTTGATCCCATCTCCAACACCACAAGGTCGATCTCGATTAACCGTTAGAAAAGATATCCGCCCAATTTGGTGTTCCCGCAGGAAATCTATGAGCGCATTGGCGGTCTTGAGCGTAAAGGTTTCCCTTGCCATTTGATTTTCACCGATCATCGGGGTCACACCCATCATCCCCCATAGCTCAAGATCGTCTTTAGACTGACCTGAAGCCCGATAAATCGCCATTAATTGCTCTTTCGTCGCCATCAACGAACGGCGAGTCAGGTCCCACAAGGGCAGGTCGCGTGATCTTGACAGTCCATAATCCATGGTCTTGACGTTAACCCCCGCTAGCTCGACTCCAGCGAGTAATGCGCTTTCGATCATCGTGATCCCGCCTGCAGTTAAGCCCTCAGCGGATACGGGCAACGACAACCAAACTTGGATATTTGGATTGTCGCGCTGAAGACTCTGGAGAGCGGAAACTCGCCGCTCTGTGGCGGCTGCGTCTGCAAGCACGGCCTTATTCAAGTTGAAGTCCAGCGTCTCTGATTTATAGCGACTGATCACGGCTTGGTAAGCCGCTGCTAAGTCATTTGCGCTGCTATTCGCAGATGCCATCTCGTTTGTAGCATTTCCTCCAAATGATACTATCGCGGTCCCGCCTTCCTCTCGAAACCGAACCAATCTACGATCCAGGTCGAGTGCACGTGCGGCTGCGTCCAAATCATAATGAGAACCCCATGTCGGCTTCTTTGGATCAAGCCGGCTAGAGACGATCGAACCAATGACTATATTTTTTAATAACGAACCGGCTTCGCTCTCGAAATACACCTCGGGTTTAGACGTGATATCTACATAAGGGGCAACCCAGGTTGGGCCTGTACCCTGCGAGTAAACATATATATCAATGGCCGACCTCCATACAGTCATGACCGCGAAAACCCCGAACCCTCCAACCAAAAGGGTCGCGAGCAGGAGGCGAGCGAGCGACAAGCGGTGTCTTTTAATATTCTTTTTTTCCATGACGACTTTCCCTATGCCTGACGCTTTAATGGCGAGGGAGTGCTTTCAGTAGCTACCTTAAGTGGCAAACTTTTCGCCACTTCAGAATTAGTAACGCGGCCTGTAGGGACCGAACTGCCGACATACAGAACCGATGCCCAGTCCGGCAGATCATCTTGCTGAACCGGAGCTGTGGCACGCAAGGGTACATAGACGAAGTTTTTCAGGTTATAAAAAATATCAGAAAAAAAGTTGGTTATACCGATAAACGAAACACAGCCCAGAGAAAGCATTGCCAGATTCGCCACGGTAAAAATCATATGGAGATAATCCTGATCAATAACATCATTTCGCAGGGTCCATACAGACCATACAAGAAAAGTGGCGACAACCCACAATAAAGAGAGCGGGGCCGGCGTTCTATTGGCGACTTTAGGGGTCCGTGCGAACGCGAGTTTATGACCGCCGATCATTTGAACGACCGATTCAATAGTCCCTATTATATTGACTGGGAGCAACAATAAGTTGAAACCGTAGATCCCAAAAATATCCCGTTTTCGGTAACCTAGCCAGCGCAAGTCAAGCGTCATAGCGATAAAATATGGCAGCGCAATAACGATAGCCGTTCTGCTCAACAACCCGTCTGCAAACGGGTAAAAAAATAAGATACACAGGCAAAGGCTTGTCCAGGCAATGGAGGCTAAATAGGATACCCGCAAAAATAATTCCAGCACACTAATGTGGTGGCGATTTTTATCCTCTTGCCGCCGTTGCTGGTTTGTGTCTTTTTCCTGTCGCTGCTGATTTGTATCTTTTTCCTGCCGTTGCTGGTTTTTATCTTTTTCCCGCCGTTGCTGGCTTTTATCTTTTTCCCGCCGACGCTGGTTGTTATCCTTTTTCCAGAAAACGCTTAATAATTTCGGTAGGATAATCAGACCGCCATTGGCCCAACGTTGCCGTTGAACGACAAGCGTGCCGAAGTCAGGCGGCGTGGCGCTATAACTCAGGCGCTCGGGATAGTTATATATTTTCCAGCCCAGCCGTCTTAGACCCACGCTCGATTCAGTGTCTTCAATTACCGTCCGGTCACTGATGTATCGCTTAATTTCGAAGCCGTTCTCATTTTCACGCGCCTCTAACTCCATCAATGCTGATTTACGAATAATGGCGTTAGCGCCGACCCAAAATGCGGCCTCATGCCGCTGCATGCCTTGATGGACGATATGTTGGATATCAGTCGTGGCACCGGCAATACGCTCAATCGCCCCGGGCGCTCCTGGGAAACTTATGTACGGCGTTTGGGCAACCGCAATCCGTTTATTACCCTCCTGCTCCATGTGATATACGAGTCGTAGACAGTACTCTGGCAACAAAACACTATCGGCATCCAAAGTTAAAAGGTAATCGGAATCGGGTATTTCCAGATCTGCAACGTGGGCCAAAGTAGGCTTCAGAACCGGGCCACGAGCAGAGGGTATTCTGGAAAACCTCCCTCCCATTAAGCCAATATAACTGTTCAGGTTCATCGCTTTATTGGGTTCATGAGATAACGACGCGAAACGTTTACGCTCGAAGTAAGAAATTTCGGCTTGGAAGATGTTGACCAAACGAAGGTGCAGCTGGCGCACTCTCGACACTGTGAGAAGCGCATCAGGCTCGATAGCTGCGAACCTTAAAGCGTCACCGGTCATCCGCAAATCTGCAGCAATACGCTCCAAAACGTCTACCGCAAAAAAGCGATCAACATGGTCGTTTATCGACATTTTTCGACGTTCGATTTCAAACCAGCTGACTGCAGAATCGTAATGTTTACTCAAGTTCAATAACATTTCAGGACACATGCGTACCTCAGTGTCACCTGAGGTTTTTAGATCAAATTTCGCTAAAGCGCCCTTGAACTCGGTAAACGGCTTACTCAGCTCGCGCGAAAGTTGCTCAGAAACTGCCCTGGACGCAGCTAATGTAGCCTGATCCTCTGGATCTGTTGGATAAGGCGGATCATCAACAAGCAGTACAACCTTAAGGTCCGGATATTCTTGCAAAGCTGCGGATAAAACGGTTTGCCGAATAGTTCTTTCCTCTTCACGATAAGAAGGGACCAGCACCGTTATGCTAGGAGCATGCGCCTCTATGGAGTCATCAATTTTGTTACGCTGAACACGCTGGTGGACCTTAATTCGTTCATAGTGCCCTAGCCGAGTGATCATAAAGGCTAAGCATGACATTGTGAGCAGCGTAACCGTTGCTAGATAAGCAAGCGCTTCAACAACTGTAGCTGTTGTGAGGCCCAGCCCGCCTAATCTGATGCATTGTTCAACAACATATGCGAGCCAAGCTACGACTGTAAAAAAGATAGCAAACCTAGCCACTGGCACTGTAAGTCGACTCACAGCATTAGGTAAGACGTTGGTAAAGTGAGAGCTCTGCTGCGACAGCAATGTCTTCGATTTTTCTAATTGATCCGCCATTTCAACCCTGGTTCCTTTGTATACATCTAATTGAGCGGCTGACGCCAACTCCCTCTCGCGCGCATTACGCAAGATTCATGCCGAATTATTTAAGTAATTGAAAAATATAAGTAACTTCCTATAATTTTATTTCCATTGTAGGGAAGTGTAAAGCAGGCTTTACACTGTTTTTAATTGAAATGAACCAGGAGGAGTGCGATTGAGTAAAAGGGGAAGGGGTTTTGTCAAAGGTGGCCTACGGCTCCCTACATACAGTAACGGCAAGGGCGTATTCTTGAGAGCAGAGAACATCGGGATCTGCGCAGCAATAGCCACTGCTCGACTCCCTTGCCATCGCTTCAAGGTTAGGGAGGGATGTGGTCTCCCTTATATGAAACCCGTACGTTACGATTTGTACTAGACCAAAAACCACAGTTTATTGTTGGATATATTAAGCACTTTGCAGACCGTTGAAGTTATACTGCCCGGAACAGGAGTCAGGTAATGATGGACAGTTCATGGATTTTTTTATCGCGCAATTTGCTAAAGCATAACAAGCCCTTTTCACTGCTGATCGTTGCAGCAGTCGCCTTGGTATTGACAGCTTGCGGTAGTTCATCGCGCGATATGTCGGACATGCCGGTTAATGTTCAGGGATACACTTCGGAAGAATATAAGATTGGCGTAGGTGACCAGATACGTATAGAGGTATGGGGCGATGATAGGTTAAGCCTTTCTGTTCCTGTTAGGCCCGACGGTAAAATATCGATGTCACTGATCGGTGATGTAATGGCCGCAGGGTTCAGCGCCGAGTCCCTGAGTGCCTCTATTACAGGCGAGTTATTACAATACGTTAAAAACCCCCAGGTTTCAGTGATTGTAACCAACCCCAGTAGCTCTGACTTCCAGCAGCGTATACGAGTGACAGGCGCAGTCAATAGCCCGCAGTCGGTACCCTATCGCAAAGGTATGACCGTGTTAGATTTGGTGTTACTTGCCGGTGGTCCTAACGAGTTCGCAGTATCCAATGGTTCGAAGCTCTATCGAAAATCTGAAGGACAGGTAAAAGTGTATCCCATCTACCTAGGCGACATTTTGAAAGCTGGTAAGCTGGAATCCAATTATATGCTAGTTCCGTCTGACATCGTCACCGTTCCTGAGCGTTCATTTTAGCCAGCTTTTTTAGCAACGAGATAGTTACAAGAAAATGGAAACTACATTTTTGGCCGATTGGGTCAAGGCCATATGGCGCGATGTTATCAAGTGGCGGTCTTGGATGGTTGGCAGTTTTATTGACACGTCCTTGGGTGCTCTTGTGGTGGGCGTGTATTGGTCTGAACGTTATGAAACAAAGACTATGCTCGGTGCTGACGTGACTAATATTATTGAGCCGCTATTACGAGGGCGGGCGAAGGTGAGGCCAGGGATCGCTGGCTGTCATGAATAGAAAAAGCCAAAAAATGCTCGGCTTCGCGCCGTTAACAGTGCAGCTATTAGCACTATTACTGCAGTCGCTACATGCGTCGGCATTGGATACAACGTTTGAGCTTGGTGCTGGTTTAGAGTACACCAGCAATGCACTGAAAACGTCAACAGACGAGCGTTCTGATATCGAACAACAGGCCATTGCAGCGTTGGGGTTGACTCATGAAGGCTCCTCAGTTATCGCCGAAATAGATTACATCGCCAGATTTACTGCCTATGATGAAAATACACAAAGCGATCAGACCGAAGTCACCGGTGACGCATCGATAGTCTATGAACAAATGGATAAGCAACTATA
>JBLHQQ010000069.1:0-10093 GCA_047625245.1 Candidatus Azotimanducaceae bacterium | reverse complement strand
TCGACTAACACATGCTCCTTGCCATACCACAGAGCAGAACGTGAAAAGTCGATGAACTTTGCTTCATCCTCAAAAAGTAATACCGAAGCGCTGGTCGCTTGCCTCTTTCGTTGTTCAGACAAATCTTGACTAGACAAGTCGAACCATAGTTCAGCGTGCCCAAAATACTCATTTTTGGTACCGCGGCCACTGGCAAAGGTCTGATTAAATTCGTGCTCTAACCGATGTACCTGCATATACCTTAGCGCCCGAATATCAGCACCAACACTTCTCACCAGGGGACCATGTTGAACCTGCCAGTACCACTGAATCTCGTCAATTTTCGTGTTGGGCAATTGATTTAGGACGTAGTACAACTTAACAACCGAGGATTCAGGCGTCGCAATGATCGTTTCTGGAGAGGGATTAATCTGGGGGTGGTCAACCGCAAGCCATCCAGAGGACTCAGCGTGGTCAATGAACAGCTTTTCATCAAGATATAACTCCGCATCCAATGCTGCTCGCTTATCACTTAACGCCGTCAGCGACTCCAGTGAGTCAAACCAGAATTCTGCCACACCATCGAAGGGTTTTTGCATCGCACCTCGAAGCTGATCTGTCGTGGGCTCTTTTGGTTCCGAGATGGTATGCACTTGGACGTAGCGCCGGATGCCTAAATCCGCCGCAGCTGCCTGTACCTTCGGTCCGTGTTCTTGCAACCAATAGGATTGAAAATCTGCAAAGGGCAGATCTGCTTTTCTTCTCAATACATAGGTGAGTCTAATCAACGGTTATGCTCCCGGTATTCGATTCATTAGAATGAGTTTTCTGAACCACTGCGCAAACATGTCTTCGGTATCAAGACATTCAGAAAAGCCCGCTTGCCTGAGTTTAATGGTGCTCACCAGCGCCGGAGGCGGCGGGTATTCAGAGTGGGCTGCGAAAAGCGCGTCTGCGTAATGAAAGGAATCACCAACAAATTCGCGCAAGGTGCAAGCTTGTAGTCCAAATTGCTGAACCAAACGCTGCCAATCTTCCTCTCGCTGGTAAAGCGGTGAGAGAAGATGTGGGCTATCATCACCCAAATTGAGGCTCAGGGTTGCCCCGATAACCGGCCACATATTGCGCCATTCAAAGACATCTCCGTTAGTCACGTTAAAAATTTCGTTCTTGGCCTTCCCGGATTCCAGACCGAAAATTATTGCTCGAGCAAGTAGATCGGCATCTGTCGCCTCAATAGGGTTATTGGGACCACCTGGATAGCAAAAAGGTTTCCCATCGAACCGGCAAAATGCCGCATAGGCACTAATCGCCGCAAGCATATTCATCGGCGCCCCTGCTCCATGGCCGACGACAATTTGTGGCCTCCAGATAGAATAGTGCCAGTTGGAATCAATCTGGCGTTCCCGAATATAGTCTTCCTGGAGCCAATAGAAATTGTCGTGGGATACTCGTGGTTCCCTCTCTCGGCCAGGAATCTTCATGGCCTTGAAATGAGCGCCATAAGCTTTGGTCCCCTGAAGTAACGCAATGTGCTCAAGTTGATGGGCTTGCGACAGCGCCAGGTCAAAGAACTGCTCAAGCATCAGAAGGTTGGTTTGCATTTGATCCTTCTCGCGCCAACCGGCAATCAGCCCTGGCTTTTCATACAGCGCGGCAAAGATCACATGGGTAGTGTCTGCAAGGGCACTACTCGCCCCCCTGCAGGCTTCAAGATCCATCAGATCTAAAGAGAGAAATTCTGTATGGGCCAGATCCGGTGGTCGCCGAGAGATAGCGAGTGCATCAATCCCTGCCATTTGCAATTGCGCCATAGCCGAGCGACCCACAATGCCGCTCGCACCAACCACCACAACTCTCATACTTTAAGACTTCAAAGTCGCGATTACTGCTTGTCGATGGTCCTGATCCCGGACTGCAAAGTTAGCGGTGGTGCGATCAGCAATATCGCCGAACCGCTTCTTAAACTCTTTTACCGCGTCATCTGTTTCACCCACTACCGCAAAGCAATTTAGAATCTCATCGGTGATCAAACCACCCATGTCATCCCACTTACCTTCTTTTGATAAACGGTTAAGTTCTATCTGCAAATCACCCCAGCCATGTATAGCCAAGACTGGCTTATAGGCGGGAGTTGAGCCATAGAATGCTATCTGCTTGCGAACAGCGGTTTTGGTTTGCTCAAATTCTTCTTCTGTTTTGCCGGTAACCACAAATCCTGGATAGGAAACTTCAAAATCTGCTCGGCTTCTATTGTTCTTTTTCAAACCGGCTTCAATCGACGGCAGGGTAACTTCTCTAATGTACTTTTCAGTCGTAAAAGCATGCAGAATCACGCCGTCTGCAACTTCACCCGCAACTTCCGTCATGAGGGGCCCCACCGCGGCAAGCAACACTTTCGGCGCGCCATAATCGATGTCTGTAGGCGAGAACATCGGTGTCATCAAGCTGTGAGTATAGAAGTCTCCCTTGAAATTGAGACGTTCACCTTTGTGCCAGGCATCCCAAATTGCATGCATGGCAGTAATAAATTCTGCCATCCGTTTGGCCGGTGAAGACCAGGGCATACTGAATCGTTTAGTAATATGGGGCTGAATTTGGGAGCCAATCCCCATCACAAACCGCCCCTTTGAATAACTGTTAAGGTCATGTCCAATATTGGCGAGCAACATCGGTGTACGAGAAAATGCCACGGCGATTGATGACATTACTTGAATTTTTGTCGTACTCTGGGCTGCCAACAATAGAGGAAAGAACGGATCATGGGCGGTCTCAATGGACATTGCACCATCATATCCAGCCCGCTCTAATCTTTGTGCACTCTCGGCTACACTGTGTAAATCAGGCGCAAGGCCACTATCGATTTTCATAAGTCATCTCATCTTTAAAGTGTTTAGGTTAAGAAACGTTTCGGGTTCTTCCAGCCCAGTAAGGCTTTCGTAGTTCCGTTTTCAATATTTTTCCGGAGGGGTTGCGAGGAATCAAATCCATCCAATCGAAAGAAGTTGGGCACTTGTAGCTGGCCAGATTTTTTCTACAAAAAGCAAACAGCTGCTCTTCCGTAATCTCTTCACTGGATCTTGTCACGATGGCTTTGACGGTTTCTCCCCAACGATCGTCTGGCACACCAATGACAGCAACGTCACTCACGCCAGGATGCTTCATCAACGCATTTTCGACCTCAGCGGGATAGATATTTTCACCGCCAGAAATAACCATGTCTTTGACTCTATCGTGAATGTAGACAAACCCATCCACCATATAACCCGCATCCCCTGACTTAAACCATCCATCTTCCGTGATCGACTGCTTTGTTGCTTCGTCGTTCTTCCAGTAACCACGCATGATTTGAGGGCCACGCATCCATATTTCTCCGGCTTCACCCTCTGCCACTTGCTGCCCGCTCTCACGGTCGACAATACAGACTTCATGTTTCGCTACTGCCTTACCACAGGAGCGCAACAACTCCGCTCTGGGTCCACCCGGATCATGATCCTCCGGCATCAGCATCGTGACGCCACCTGTAGTTTCCGTCAGCCCATAAACCTGGAAAAAATTTGCCCCAAAAGTCGCGATCGAATCAACGAGTACCTGCTCTGTAATCGGAGATGCCCCATAGGCAATACATTGCAAGCTGGAATAATCCACCTGCCGAACGTTCGGCTGGGCCAGTAAAAACTGCAGCACTGCCGGTACAAATACTGAATGAGTAACCCCAAAGGCGGGAATCACTCGCAGAATTTCCTGCATGTCGACATCTCGCAGTAGAATGCTGGTAGCCCCGTTGAATATTCCCGTGAGTCCCCATCCTGATCCAGAGATATGGAATAACGGCATGCAAACCAGATTGACGGAACCTTCATTAAACCCAAGAGATTCGAGTCCCGGCCCCAGCACCGATAACAGATTAGTGTGGGTGGTGAGAACGCCTTTCGGTAAGCCCGTCGTGCCGCTGGTGTAGAGTTGGTAGACCGTGTCCTCAGGGTTCGCCGTCATTCCCGGGTCTTCAATTGACGTGCTCAAAATCAACTGTTGGTAAGTTGGATATCCGGTATCGCCAGGGCTTCCCAGCACCACGATATGAGGGCAGTCGAGATTCATTTGCGCCAGATGGGGCAAAAATTCCTCTCCGATGAGCAGCACCTTGGCGTCGCTATGATTAAGAATGTACTCCATCTCCGGGGGTGCGAGTCGCCAATTAACTGCAACCGACACGGCATTCAATTTTGCCGTACCAAATAGCCAGGTAAAATATTCCGGCGCGTTGTGACCCAGATAAGCCACTCGGTCCTGACTACCCACGCCTGCCGCTTGAAGCGCATTGGCACACTGATTGGACTCTTGATCAAGTTGCCCATAGGTCCAGCTACGTTGGTCATGGGTGTAGATCAATGCGACCTTATCGGGCCTGGTAGCCCCGTGGTGTCGAGTGATGTCTGCAAGCGTTTGAATAGACATATTCGTCCGAAGATAGTCAACAGTCGGAAAATAATCGCACAGTCTGGCTGCAGCGTCACGTGATCTAGTGGTTAAGGGTTACCCGCCGCCTCATCAATAGCAGCGCGATCGAAACTATACTGCTGATTACAAAATTCGCAGGTCAGCTCAACCTCCTCAGTACCTTTGAATAGATCATCCAGTTCCCCGTCTCCCAGCGACACCAATGCCGTCGCCATTCTCTCCTCGGAGCAGGTGCATTGATAAGCCACCTCGTTTTGTGACATCACGCGAACGGGTTGGCCGTGGTATAACCGAATCAGAATTTGTTCTACAGATAGCGTCCGCAACTCTTCAACCTTTAAGCTTTCGCCCAATGTCCTGACATGCTGCCAATCCCGTTCTCGATCCTTATCGGACTTCACCAGCTGTTTCGGTAACTGCTGAAGTAGAAATCCTGCCGCTCCAATATCATCGGATGTGAGCATCAGCCAGGTCTGAAGTTGCTCTGACTGGCTGAAATAGTGCATCAAGCAACCCGCAAGACTTCCACCATCCAATGGCACTACGGATTGGTAACGCTCGCCCTGATCGGGGTCAACAGTCACCACAAGAGTTCCTGACTCGAATAACTCACCAAAGTCCTCGCTATCCACCTGTTCCTGAATTCGAGCGATGCCTCGAAATGTATTGCTATGGGAAATCTCCACCATCAAAAGTGGTATTTGACCCTGGCTTCTGACCTGAAGAATCAAACGACCTTCAAATTTTATCGTCGAGCCCAGCAGCAGCCCTGCCACAACAAACTCTCCCAATAATTGTTGCACAATTGATGGGTACTCGTGGCGCGCGACCATATCTCGATAGCAGTTTTTAATCTGGACAATGTCGCCACGGATATCCGTTTCATCAAAAATAAACCTTTGCGAGAGATCTTCGTTTACCGGCATCATTGATTAGCCAGAACCGAAACATTCAGCGCACCAACATTCTCCACCAGTGCCAGCAGGTTGTCTCCCGGTACAATTGGCCCGACACCCGCGGGTGTTCCGGTAAAAATAAGATCTCCAGCCTGGAGTGGAAACAAGCTAGATAGGGTTGAAATGATTTCGGGAATCTTCCAAATCATCTGATTAATATTGCCCTGCTGACGCTGGTCACCGTTAACAAACAATTGAATATTTCCCGCATCGAGCAAGGGACCTTCTTTCGGTACGAGTTTGGAGCAGGGTGCAGAATGCTTAAACACTTTTGCTGCGTCCCAGGGGCGGGACAGGTTTTTCGCTTCTGCCTGCAAGTCACGCCGGGTTAAATCAAGGCCGACGCCATAACCGAATACGTAACCATCAGCTTCAGATACTGCAATATTTGTCCCACCCTGACCGAGAGCAACAACCAGCTCAACTTCATGATGAACATCAGAACTAAGGGGCGGATATGTTAGCTCTCCGCCATCGGCCAATAGTGCATACAATGGCTTCATAAAGAAAAATGGCGGTTCGCGATCGGGGTCGTGACCCATCTCTAGTGCGTGGTCAGCATAGTTACGACCGACGCAGTAAATATTTTGAACAGGAAAGGTTTGATCGGAATTGTAAATCGGCAGGCTTACAGGTGCAGTAACCTGAATCACAGAAGTCATAGATTCGTGTAGATTAGAAATGGGCTTCGCAGTGTAACACAAGCTTCAACACAAGATTAAAAGCACTTGCCGAGCTACGGGGTAGGCACGTATCTTGGAGCTAGTATTCACAAGAGGAGGGAACTCATGAATTTTGAATTCGGCGCGGAGCAAAATATGCTTCGAGAACAAGCACGCGGCTTTCTGCAGGATAACTGCTCAATGAAGGTCGTAAGAGAGGCGCTCGAAAGCGGCCAGCCCTTTAACCCTGATCTTTGGAAAAAGGTCGCTGAAATGGGCTGGACCTCCACTGTCATCCCAGAGGCTTACGATGGCCTGGGATTGAGCTACCTTGAGTTATCCGTCATATCCGACGAACTCGGGCGTGCAGTTGCACCCTTGCCCTTTTCGTCTTCCGTTTACTTCGCTACCGAGGCAATAATGCTCTACGGCAGCGAAGATCAAAAACAAAACTGGCTGCCTCGACTCGCTAGCGGAGATGCGATAGGTACTTTTGCGTTTGTAGAAGGTATGGGCGCACCGACGGCGAAAAAATTACAAACCTCTGGCCCAACAGAAATCTCCGGAAAAAAAGTCGCTGTTCCCGATGGTGATATCGCTGACTTTGCGATCGTCGTTTGTCGCGCTGAGAGCGGCGATGGAGCAAGCCTTGCCATAGTTGACCTAAAGCAAAGCAGCGTCACTGCGGAAACCATTTCTACCATTGATCCTAGTCGTTCTCATGCAAACATCACTTTCAAAGCCGCCAGTGGCGAACTGTTAGGTGAAGCCGGAGCCGGATGGGCGGCCACGCAAAACATCCTTAATCGAGCGGCAGTTCTGTTCGCATGGGAACAAACCGGCGGGTCTGATGCTGCACTAGAAATGGCCAAAGAATATTCTCTGAGCCGCTATGCGTTTGGCCGCCCTATCGCTGGATATCAGGCCATAAAACACAAGCTTGCCAACATGTACGTGAAAAACACCCTGGCAAGGTCCAATTGTTATTACGGTGCCTGGGCTCTCAACACTAACGCCCCAGAACTCCCAATTGCTGCTGCGACGGCCCGGGTAGCCGGTATTCAAGCTTACTATTTTGCCTCGAAGGAAAACATCCAAACTCACGGCGGAATGGGATTCACCTGGGAATTCGACTGTCAGTTTCACTATCGTCGATCAAAGCTCTTGTCTGTCACCATTGGCAGTGAAGGTATGTGGCAGGACAAGCTCATCACCGCAATTGAATCAGACGCAGCCTAAGGAGATAAAGCATGGACTTTAACGATTCCCCAGAAGAAGCCAAATTTCGCACAGAAGCAGCAGCCTGGCTCAAGGACAACGTACCCACTGAGAACGAGCTTGCGGGCATGGACCCGATGGCCCAGGCCAAGTATTGGCAGAACAAGAAAGCCCAAGCAGGCTGGGCCTGCATCCGCTGGCCAAAAGAATATGGCGGCCGCGACGCCGATGCCATTCAGCAGGTAATTCTTAATCAGGAAGAAGGTAAGTTTTCCTCTCCTAACACCGGCGTATTTAGCATTGGCCAGGGAATGGCAGCCCCCACCATGATGACCTGGGCAACCGAGGAGCAGAAACAACGCTATCTACCCAAGCTCGCCAATGGCGAAGAAATCTGGTGCCAGCTATTTAGTGAACCAGCAGGTGGTTCGGACCTCGCGGCACTTCGCACCAAAGCCGTTCGTGACGGCGATGATTGGATCATCAATGGCCAAAAGATTTGGACCTCCGGTGCACAATATTCCGACTGGGGAATTCTCGTGCTTCGAACCGACCCAAATGTGCCCAAGCATCAAGGCTTAAGCTATTTCTTTATAGATATGCGCTCGCCAGGCATTGAAATTAAGCCAATCAAGCAGATTTCCGGCGCCTCCGGTTTTAACGAAGTGTACTTCACCGATGTTCGCATATCTGACTCCCAACGCCTCGGTGAAATCGGCCAGGGTTGGCAGGTCGCCATTACCACATTGATGAATGAGCGTGCTTCAATCGGCGGCGGCGGTAGCAATGCTGGATTCAAAACCGCGATGGAACTCGCCAAGAAAATTGAAATCGATGATCAACCTGCGATCAAGAACCAGAGCGTTCGAGCGAAGTTAGCGAACTGGTATGTGCAGGAATCAGGCCTCAAATATACTGGCTATCGGTCCATGACTGCACTCTCGAAAGGCGAGATTCCCGGTCCTGAGAACAGCATTGGTAAGCTGGTAGGAGCACCGAAAACTCAGGATCTTGCCTCGTTCGCAATTGATTTGATGGAACAGGCTGGCGTGATGTGGACGCCAGGCACCGACGATTTCGACAATCTGTTTCAGTCCACCTATATGAGCATTCCCGGTTTACGGATTGCAGGTGGTACCGATGAGATCATGGCCAACATCATTGCCGAACGGGTACTCGGGCTTCCTCAGGACGTTCGACTGGACAAGGGTATACCCTTTACAGACGTACCGACGTCTAGTAAATAGCGCTGTATTGTCACAGCTGCAAGCCGAATCACCTTCTGGGTGATTCGGCTTTTTTTATCGCGAGACTGTTTCACTAAGCGGTAGATGTCGGCTGGAATTTCCAACATGTACCCTGTAATCACCCGCCGCAACCTGCCAACTTTGCTGATAGATGTCCCAATGAGCAAACGCATCGTCGCCTAGAGTCAACGTCACAGTTTTAGATTCGCCGGGCATCAGATCCACTTTAGTAAATGCTTTTAGTTCACGAAGAGGCCGGGCAACAGTCGGAGCAAGCGGCTCAATATAAACCTGTACGGTTTCTTTACCCTGATACTGACCGGTATTTGTTACGAGACACGTGAGCCGGCCATTTGGCTCAACACTCAGATCAGAGAACTCGAAACTAGTATAGGAAAGCCCAAAACCAAAGGGCAACAACGGTTCAGTTTCGCGACTATCGTACCAGCGGTAACCGACAAATAGTCCTTCACCATAGCGCACTTTTCCAAACTCACCGGGGTAGCTGGTAAACGCCGGTGTGTCCGACATTTTATGGGGGAAGGTAATGGGTAACTTACCGGATGGGTTCGACTTGCCAGTAATCAAATCCATCAGAGCATGACCAAACTCTTGGCCAGCAAACCAGGTTTGAATCATCGCGGGCACGTCGTCTAACCAGGGCATAGAGACAGGAGACCCAGAATTATTCACAACAATAGTCTTCGGATTAGCCGCGGAGACCTGACGTATCAATTCATCCTGCTCGCCCGGCAAAGACAACATTTCTCTATCGTTGCCTTCTGTTTCCCAGTCGTCATTGGTACCAACCATCAAAATTACTGCATCCGCTTGCCGAGCGATTTCTAGCGCTCGAGTCATCCCCTGCTCCGTATCTGGCCCAAGAATACCGTAACGCATCGCTTTAAAAGTGCTCGCAGGGTCTGCATCATATTCGATCCGCACAGCATAGGATTGGCCAGCTTGCATACTGACGCTAGCTTGTATCTCAGTGCTGGCGTTACTAAAAAAGGCATCGCCTTTGACAGGTGCTGTCCAATTGTCGACCACCAGTTCATCGTCGACGAAGACGCGGGATTTACCAGCGGACAAGATGCCAACCGTGTGTTCGCCCGTTTCATCAGCTTTAAAGAAGCCAGTGGCAATCAGCGAATCCCGGCGAGATTCATTTAGCCCCTGAAGCATGATCGTCCCTCTCGAAACCACCCGCTCTGAATCTAGTTCACCCGCTAACCCGCCTGAATAAAATTGGTATTGAAGGCCTTTTTCATTCGAACCCTCAGTTGGACTCAGTTGATGCTGGGGTGTCTCCGGGACGTACTTATGGGTGTAACAACCTCGCGCGGTATCGACAATAAGATTTGGAAACTGCTGCCCCAATTGACCAAGAGGTTTCTCGACATAATGCGGACGTAGGGATGAAGACCCACCACCCATGATGCGAAAGTCCTCAACGTTCGGACCGATCACGGCAATTTTTTTCTGTTGGCTAATATCGAGGGGCAATATGCCGTCGTTTTTACACAGCACCATCCCTTCGACAGCCGCTTGATAGGCGAGTTTGCGATGG
>JBLHQQ010000068.1:0-10135 GCA_047625245.1 Candidatus Azotimanducaceae bacterium | reverse complement strand
TTGAGCGTCGCCCACCGTGATCGACACCAGCGCGGGTTGCCAGCCCTCGTGTTTAAGGTTATCCACCTCTTCCTTCAACATGGCTATAATGCGGGTGGCTTCTTCGCGGCCATCAAAAATAACAGTGGGGGGAGTTTGTGTCACGTCTGCTTGCGCCTTAGTGCTGAATATTTATCTTACGGCTTTGATACAAACAGTGTGCGCCGCGAGCGACATAAGTGGGTCGTAAAGCGCAGGATTAGCCGGTCTTTTGTCCAGGGTATCTGATTAAGTGAATGATTCGATTGTGTGAAGACGGCGCTTGTAAACTCTGGGGTACCGTCGAATCAGAGTTGTTTGTCGAGTGCTAGCCCAAGCTATCGATGATGGATAGCATGATTGGCTGGTAGGGGTGCGGTGACCACAACGTTGCGGTGACTTTGCTGATCCCCGCGACAGGCACAGCACGAACAACAAAGGCCCAGATGTTCGGTTGAAGATGTACGCATAGGGGTTCGGTATAAGAGTTTGACGCTCTTATACCGAACTCCTAGCTCAGCATCCGGCAATCAACGCCATTAAGTACACTGGCTTTTCTAAGCGTCACTGCGTCTGGATGTCTGGAAATTGTATAACTATCAGCAATTTCCCCAGTTGTTCGTTGTTTAGATTACGCGTCTTATTTTTTTGCGACGCTTGGCGCCAAAATTCTAGGGGCCATCACAAGTTATCCCCATTGCTCAAGATAGGCGAGCATTTCCTTTTAATCTCTGTAATTCAGTCGTGATAGGCGTTTCTTCCGGGAGGACATACATCAGGTGTCCCCGATGATTAGACAGATAGCGGCATCAGCGGGTTCATACTGGTCATGCACTTTCATATACTCTGCCATTAGTCCCTGCAGAGGCCCATTGTTCAACTGGCCGCCGACCATGCCGCCTATCTCGTCAGCCATATTGTGAAAGGTAACCGCCGTGAGAGCGCCGGCCTGGGCCAGTAATCGTGCATCATCTGTTGTCTTGTCGCCGGTGAGCGCACAACTCAGGAAAAACAGGTTGGCAGATAACCGCTCCAGCGGGTTGTTGGCCCTCAAAATCCCACTCAATCATATCGCCACATAGCCGTTGTTGTAGCCGCTCAACATAGCGTTGGTTTTTGCCCCGCGGCATAGCGCCCAGGCCCATAGTACGGGGTGCGGTGAAACCGGTGCCAAGACGAATGTGGCTGGTTTCATGGGCTGCCAGTGCCATGCAGATAAAAACATCGGGGTTGAGCATTTTGGTGTCGTAAAACCAGGCGCTGCTGTAGCCAATTTCCTCGGCGCGCTTGGCCCAGCGTCATGAATCCACTTCGGAAGCAAACGCAACAGAGTAGTCGATACTCAATCCGCGGGTTGGTGGCCAACCAATGTACGTCAGCCGTGCTTGGGCCAGGATCGCCCAGGGCTGGCCAGCTTTCTTATTGACCAAAATGCCGGCGTTTAAGGTAAAGTTGCGGACGCATCATCGCTGCATTCAGAGATAGACAAACTATTCTCGAATAGCCCAAAAAAACTAACCTGAGACGACAATCCACCTCATGTTTTAATGCGCTGATGTGCTTGGCTGCTAAAGAAAATGTGGTTTATGCTATCTATCCCCTGCACACCTATTCGACAATTTCCCTTATTGGATTACCTGTACTACGCTTTAAGTCGTTATGTGTAAAATTTTTGCGGGAATTTTTTCGAGCGCTGCATGGTGCTGGCGAAAGCCCTGGGTAGCAGTATTGAAATTGATATACCTTATGCTGTGTTCCCCAGTATCAATGCGCTGCAACGATTGGGCCCGGGTACGCTTGCAATCTACCAAGTTCCTTACGATTCTGCATTGTTGAAATGGGTATCGAAGACGTTGCTGATTCGCTGGGTGTTTAAGCTGCGGTTATTCCTCCTTGCCTTGCCTGTAACTTCTCGAGACTCATCTGGCGTCTCACATTTTCAGATTGTCGAGATAGGCCGCGACGATCACGGATTTTAACCAAGTGTTTTTTGTTGTCCAGATAAAGTAACTTGCTGTGGTCAAGTTAGCGCTCCACGTACCGGAGGGGACTTTAAATCTTGGACAGATTTTCTGTTTGTAAATACGGTGATAAAATTCGACCTAATCACAGGGCTCGGAATACTGCAGTACCGAGTATTCTTTAGTTAACGCTGCTGGTCGGTTTAATCGGAGTGGCAAGAATTTCACCACTGTTAGGTCAGTGCGATTATTAGGCATATCATAATAATAACGCCTGATCTAGAATAAGTCTTCTGTGGTTTTTTCGGGGATCAAACAAATACATGGCTGCTATCGCTATCATTGGCAGCGGCATCTCTGGTCTATTGTGTGCTTATCTGCTCAATCGCGAACACGAGGTAACGCTGTTTGAATCAAACGATTATTTAGGCGGGCACACTCATACCCATACGGTTATGGTAGACAGTGAGCCTGTAAAAGTAGACACCGGTTTTATTGTTTATAACGACCGAAGTTATCCACACTTTATGCAATTGCTAGCCCATCTCGGTTGCGAGGGCAAACCTACAGAGATGAGTTTCTCAGTAAAGCACCCAACGGCTAACCTCGAATATAACGGCCACAGCCTGAATTCTCTATTTGCCCAACGACGTAATCTGTTCCGACCTGGTTTTTATCGAATGATGTGGGACATCCTGCGCTTCAATAAGCTCGCGAGAAATATAAACGCATCAGATCCGGTTACCCTGGGCGCATATCTCGAGCAGCATGGGTTTAGCGCGGAATTTTGTCGTTATTATATTTTACCGATGGCAGCGGCTATCTGGTCGTCAGGTGAGGACGCAGTGCAACATTTTCCGATCCGCGCCTTGGCTGCATTTTTCGCCAATCATGGTTTGCTGGATCTGAAAAATCGTCCGCAATGGTACGTTGTAAAGGGCGGTTCACATACTTATGTGCAGGCGATGTTGCCGGATTTGGGCAACTATAGGCTGAACTCTCCCGTATTGAGTGTGCGCAGAGATGAGAAATTTGTGGAAATCACATCCAAGGCGGGTGCTGAATTGTTTGACGAGGTGGTTTTCGCCAATCACAGCAATCAGGCCTTGTCATTACTCCAAGACCCCACGCGCGCTGAGCAGCAAGTTTTGAGTAATATTGAATACACGTTGAATAAGGCAACCTTGCATACGGATGCCACTGTCCTGCCAAGTCGAGCTCGAGCCTGGGCAAGCTGGAACTATTATTTGAGCGATTCAAAGCCTGATAAGGCGACGCTTACTTATAATATGAATATATTACAAGGTATCAGAACAAAGTCGCCGGTACTGGTTACCCTCAATTCGAACAGGATTGATGCTAAGAAAATTATTGCGGAGTACGAATATGCTCATCCGCACTACAATCAGGCGACACTTGATGCGCAGCAACGTCACGCTGAAATTTCTGGTTTGAACCGCAGCCACTATTGCGGAGCCTACTGGTTTGATGGATTTCATGAAGATGGAGTTCGTAGCGCCTTGCGGGTTTGTGAAAATTTTAACGTGTCATTGTGAAGAGGGTTGGCACGATAGACAATACCAGTCCTTTAACAAGCTGTGTTTATCGAGGCCAGATTCACCACCGACGTTTTACGCCACGTGAGCATAAATTCTCCTACACCCTGGATTATTTCTATCTCAACCTGGACGAGATAGATCGTATCTCTAGTATTGTCTCGTCAGGCTCCGCCCAGTCTAGCAAGCTGGTGAACTTCCAGCGCCAGGATTATTTACCTTCAAAGTTAGACCTTAAGCAAGAAGTGATCGAGCACATTCGGCTAAGCACCGATAAAAATTTTGTTGGTCAGATATTCCTGTTGGCTACGCTTAGGTCGCTGGGTTATTGCATGAACCCGATTGCGCTATTTTATTGTTTTGATCACCATGAACGGCTGTGTCACATTGTCGCAGAAGTACACAACACACCTTGGGATGAGCGTCATGTATACGTGCTCGGCGGGGATTTCAAGGCCGGATCACTTGAACAAACGCAGAAGGCATTTCATGTTTCGCCATTTATGCCCATGGATACAACATACAGCTGGGACGTTGGTGTTCCGCACGAATATCTCCAGGTCAACATTAAAGTAGTCCACGCTGATGCGCCTTTGTTCGAGGCCAGCATGAGATTAAGTAAAATTGAGATGACTGCGGAAAATATCAATGGTTTGGTATTCAATCAGGCGAGACAGGCTTTCAGGATGATACTGGGTATCTATTATCAAGCGATGAAGCTTTGGCTAAAAAAAATACCATTATATCCGCACCCGGGTAAATGAAGTTAAAGGAAAATAAAAATGAAAAGTCTTGTGCTCAACCCATCAGCCGGGAAGGCAGTGCGAAAAGATGGATGGCTAAATAATGCTATCAAGAGACGCTTTTTTGATAATTTCAATCAAATAGAGGTTGGCCAGATTACATTCGTTGACGCAGGGCAGGTGACGGTCTGTGGCGCTGGGCAGGCTACAGATGTTCGGGTGACGATCAATGATAACCGATTTTACACAAACGTAGCGTCAGGTGGTGCCATTGGGGCGGCCGAGTCTTATATGCAAGGTCTGTGGAGTTGTGAAAGCCTAACGGAGCTTGTGCAAATATTAATTCGTAATCGCAAAGTGCTGGATGGTATGGGGCGCAATGCCTTCAAAAAATGGGCTTATAAATTTCTCCATGTCCTGAATCGGGATACTGAGCTTGGCGCTCGCAAAAACATTGCAGCTCACTATGATCTAGGCAATGATCTTTTTAAAACATTTCTTGATCCCACCATGACCTACTCATCTGGTTTCTTTGCGAGCCAGGCGGACTCTATGGAAACAGCGTCAATTGCCAAGCTCGACATGATCTGTAAAAAGCTAAAGCTCAGTGCTTCAGATCAGGTGATTGAGATTGGTGCAGGCTGGGGTTCGTTCGCGCTACATGCAGCGCGTAACTATGGTTGCCACGTCACGACGACCACTATTTCGCAAGCACAATACGACCTGGCAAAATCGCGCATTGAGCGTGCAGGCCTAGAAGGCAATATCACCCTATTACTCAAAGACTATCGGGATCTAAAGGGGACGTTCGACAAACTGGTGTCTATTGAAATGATTGAGGCTGTGGGGCTGGAGTTTCTTGGTGATTATTTTTCAAAGTGTGCAGACCTCCTAAAACCGTCCGGTAACATGCTGATTCAGGCCATCACTATTGCAGATCAACAGTTTGAGTTTTCTCGCAAAAACGTAGACTTCATTCAACGTTACATTTTCCCTGGCGGCGCTCTGCCATCAGTGACAGCGCTCACCGCGACGGCAACCGAGCATACCGATTTACGTCTCTTTGCGCTCGAAGATATCACTGCGCATTACGGGATGACGGTTAATAGATGGCGCGAACAATTTAGCCAAAATATAGAACGTATTAAAAATCTTGGCTATGACAATCAGTTCTTACGCATGTGGGAATATTACCTTTGTTATTGTGAAGGTGGATTCAATGAACGAGCGATTGGTTGTGTGCATGCTGAATTTCACAAGCCTTTGTTTAGTCAGCCTTTAGGTGTTGAACCTTTATCCGGCGAGTCATCTGCTGATTCTGTTAACAAATTGATTGATAACTCAGTTGACGAAACTCGGTTGGGCTCTGACTTGCCCCAGAATGGCGCCTTCCAATGAGTTTTGTAACGGATCTCGTAGAAGCAGGGTATGTGCCTGATCGGATTACTCGTATGGGCATCCGAAGGTTTCTGCGCCAGCGTCTCAAACAGGAAGCGCAAAAATTCAGCAAGCCGAATGCGCTCAATCAGTTTGTAAGTGAAATGACAAGTAGCCCGTTAGCGATCAATACAAGTCAAGCGAACCAACAACATTATGAAGTGCCCACGGAATTTTATGAGCAAGCGCTGGGGCTTCATAAAAAATATAGTTGCGGATATTTTCAGGAAGAAGATAGCGACCTGACAACGGCAGAAGAAGATATGCTAGCCCTCACCTGTCAGCGGGCAGAAGTTGAGGACGGTATGAAAATTCTTGAACTGGGCTGTGGGTGGGGATCATTGACGCTTTGGCTCGCACGACTCTTTCCTGCCTGTGATATTACAGCCGTCAGTAATTCAGTGACGCAGAAACAATATATCGATAAAACTGCAAGAGAAAGGGGATTAGACAATATCAATGTCGTGACGTGTGACATGAATGATTTTGATATTAGCGACAAATTCGATCGAATCGTATCAATAGAAATGTTCGAACACATGCGTAATCACCCACTCCTGTTTGAGAAAATCGCTGGATGGCTTCGCCCCAAGGGAAAATTGTTTTTCCATATTTTTTGTCACAAAAGTATCCCTTATTTTTTTGAAACAGAAGGTGAAGCTGACTGGATGGCTAAACATTTTTTCACCGGAGGGCTAATGCCAAGTTTTGACCTGCCTTTAACCACGAAGGGCTCTTTAACTATGCACAACAGATGGTCTGTCAATGGTATCCACTACGCTAAAACTAGCCGTTTGTGGCTGCAGAAAATGGATGCTAATAAGCAGGCAACCCTGCAAATACTAGAAGCGAGTGATGATCCCACGCCGAGTGTCATACTTTACAATCGCTGGCGTATGTTCTTTATGGCTTGTGAAGAATTGTTTGCATATGATGGCGGCAGGGAATGGCATGTGGGCCACTACCTGTTCGGGAAGATCTAGCCTTTATTTGGCAGTGCTGTTTCGACGTTAGGGCAAGAATGTGGGTCGTCAAATCACGTCGAACTAGCTGTTGTGCCTCAACGTGACCAGTGGCTGTCCGGTCCTCAGCGTTCACGCCGTGACAGCAGTTCCGCAGCAGTGGTGTTGGCGGTAACTTCGAGCGGTGGTAAACATGTCCACAATAAGATCGATGGCAATGAATATGCCAATGCCGACAACGGGTAACCCGATAAACACATACAGCGACGCCATGATTTGCAGGCCGCCGCTGGGACTGTGCCGTGACTAAAAGCTGAACAGGCCTATGGCCGCGGCTATTACAAATAATTCGAAGAAGTTGAGTTCAGTTCAATTCAATGCAATAAAGATTGGCAACAAAATAGAAGCCAGCGGAAGGGCAATCGGTGATGCAAATTTGAACAGGGTCACGGCGATGGGCAGTACCACGCCAGAGACTTTGTCAGAGATGTCCAGCGCTGGTGTCCGCAAACGTGGCGGTAAGGTCAGCGGAAGATGAGAGGGTGTTGATCCCGATCACATGAACCGGTGCCAACGCCTTTTCAAACAGCAGCAGTGGCGCCCTGCCGATGATGGTTGTTGTGGGATATAAGAAAAGCGTTATGACAACAATCAAGCCGCAACCAATGAGGATAAAAGAACCCAAAACATTGATCACCGTGACTGTCAACCGTTAGGCCAGGACAAATTATGGATGGTATCGTCGGCGCTTCCATTACCTATTGGTTAGTTTTTGCGGCGAATGCCTGAAAGAAGGCCTTGACGTTGCAGGCAGTTCCTGCCGGCGACAATCGGGTGAAGCCCAGCGAACTGGTCGGCAGGCAAGGAGGCTTTTCAATGCGCGCCGGGGTGGTGGCAAGTCCCGTCAGCGCAAGAAACCTGAGCGACTTTGTCGCTACATTACTCGTTGGACATTGCGGAGCAGCGCCTGTTAGTGGCCAGTAACGGGGACGTGATTGTTGTACCAACAATGCTTGTAGATGAGCAGGCGCACGCTGGCCGTCCTGGTAACAAAGTGTAATCAATGCCCTGAGCTCAGCGTTTAAGGCGAGTGTTCGCGATTGACCTAGAGAAATGCAAGAGCTGTGGTGGCAGAGTGAAGATCGTGACCAGTATTGAGGACCCCGCCGTTATTGAGAAGATCTTGAAACATCTTGACTTGAATGAAGCATCGCAGGCAAAAAGCCGCTCACTGCTGGCTGGATTGTTTGATCGCTCGTCGCAACCTCTCTGATATGAGGGCGTGCTGATGAAGTCTGTTTTGACTTCTTGGCTCCGAAACCCAATTTAGAGAGCAGTTTGTTCAGCGAGATCCCTCCGTGTTTCGTCAACAGCAGCAAATCTCAAAAATCCTAAAAAATCGGTGTGGTTTATGTGGTGATCAGACCATGTAGATTCTACCATGATCGCATGACAGTATATGCAGGCTATTGGGGAACGTACGTTTTGTCGCTAGTGACTTCTGTTAGCGTTTCGGTGTCTCTCTTTTCGAGGGAAATGTTGTGTGGAGCCGAGATTAGTACCACCGTGATGTTGTCTGTACCGCCAGCTGCTAGGGCCAGGTCGACCAACGCATCCGTCTTTTCTTGATCGGTTTTTGCTGACTTCAGTACTTTTTCGATCTCCTGCAGCGTGACGAAATCGCTGAGGCCATCACTACAGAGTAGAATCTTCTCGCCTGGATGCCAGCTATCGCTGATGCTGTCGGCACGTACGGTATCTATCTCTTGTACACCGAGGGCGCGGGTTACGGCATTTTTGCGACTGTCGAATCGCGCCTCTTCTTCGGTCAGTTCGCCGCGCTCAATGAGATTTTGCACCAAGGAATGGTCGACGCTGATTTGTTTAAGGGATTTACCGTAAAGATAGGCGCGAGAATCGCCAACCCAAAAGACATTATATCGATTCCCTTCGGACAACAGCAGAACCAGCGTTGTGCCCATGTTAGTGCCTAAAGCTTGAGTCTCAGCATATTCTTTGATGCGTTGGTGGGCCAGTTCTATGGTTTGATTGACTCCCTGGCCGGTTCGCAGTTGGGCGGTCAGCGTGTAGCTGGTGATGGCGCTGGCCACTTCTCCGAAACCGAGACCGCCCATACCATCAGCCACAACCCAAAGTGAGTTCTCGGCGTCGCAGACATAGCTGTCTTCGTTATTGTCTCTAACCTTGCCTACATGCGTGCTTGCGCCGAACTGTTGCAATGAACGTTCCTCTAGTGGAAATCCTTTGAGGACTTCCTGTTAACAAGTATTCTGAATCAATTAGAAGCGATTTGCCACAGCTGATGCCGAATGTGGCGGTCTCGGTCGATTTGGCGAGGATCTTGAGGCTCTGGAGCATGCATATCTGCGTCCAGCAGCTATGAAACAGTGGTCAAATAGTCTCAGGCCCTATACTCTTCCCAGATACGGTGGCTCCGCGTTGGACGTCATATGGTAAATGCGGATGTAAGGTGTCATGAGTAGAGAGAATGTTGATGTTGCTGTAATGTTTGCCGATGTGACGGGGAGCACCAAGCTCTATGAAACCCTGGGGGATGAGGGCGCCAATCGGATTATCGGTAAAGTCTTGGATGTGATGGCGAAAATTACTGAGATGCATCAGGGTTTCGTGATCAAAACCATCGGCGATGAAATCATGTGTCGTTTCGGTTCAGCCAACGATTGCATTCGCGCCGCCAAGGAAATTCAGGAAGAGATAGCCGGTGGCGTGCAAGGTGAATCCATCAAGATTAAAATTAAGGTCGGCGTACACTTTGGTCCCGCTATTTTGATGGAGGACGGTGACGTCTTCGGTGATGCAGTGAACGTCGCGGCTCGCATGGCGCAAATTGCCAAAGGTGACCAGATCATTACCACGGCGGAAACTATCAAGCTGCTTGATGCTGATTTACAAGATCTGAGCCGCCAGTTCGACCGGACCAATGTTAAAGGCAAAGAAGAACAAATAGTGATCTACCAGGTTGTCTGGGAGACTAGCGACGACGTCACGCGTATCGAGGTGATTGCAGCGCCCGAAGACGTCCAGGTTAAGTATCTGGAGCTCGTTCTGGGTGGGCAGGCGACGCGTATAGCCTCAAGTGATAAGCGTACCTTTGTTATTGGCCGTGGTGTGCAGAGCGATCTGCTATGCCAGACCAAGCTTGCTTCGCGGAGTCACGCCGGTATAGAGTTCCGCCGCGGAAAATTTCTGCTGACGGACCAGAGTTCAAATGGCACCTATGTTAAGACTGATGATGGAGAGAGTATTTTTCTGCGTCGTCAAGAATTGATGCTTTGGGGCGGTGGTTTTATCAGCCTTGGTGCTGAAGTCAGCGAACAAGAAGAGATTCAGTTGATCCGTTATGTCTGTGAATAGCTGAGCGAGTTGGATTGCGGTCTAATCCGCTGTCCGACATTTGACGCGCTAAACACAGTAAC
>JBLHQQ010000067.1:0-10150 GCA_047625245.1 Candidatus Azotimanducaceae bacterium | reverse complement strand
GCGGCGCCGGTTCAGCCTGTTCAGAAACCCAGGCCACGAGCTGAGTACCATCACTTGCGGTGAACACTTCTTCTTTCTCAGATGCCCTAACGCCAAAAGATCGCCGAGGTGCGGCGAACTTCCTTAAGGAACTACCCAAAATCGTTTGGATGTGACCGTGGCCCAAACCAAGTGGTGGTCTAAATTCAGTTATCGACATTGAGGCTACTTAAACAGGCAGGTGGCGCGAAGTTCAATGCTGAATCGACTCGGGTGACCAGCCGATACAGCCGGATCGGAAAAGGCAGAGTGGGGTGTCCAGTAAGGCTGATCAGAACCAATTCGATCGGTGTCAAAAGTACGGAAAACCGCCACCTCATCACGCTTCATTTCAGGAAAAACGTACCAGGTATGGGAGTTATTAGTCGCGATACCGAGGGTTTCAAAATCAAACCCACCGCCTCCATAGTCTTGAACAGGGAATGGCCGCAAATCATTCTTTGAAACCGTGCGGGCATCACAAAATGCCAGAGGCGTATCCATTTTAGGCTCACCAAGGTTCCGCCAAAACTGAAGGATCATCAATCGACTGCACTGCTTGACATCTTCGAGCGTCGCTCCGGAATTGGCCAAATTTAGTTTCGCTTCCTCGGTATCGGCACTGTAGTAGCGCCGCATCAGGTCGCCATAACTCTCGGCAAAATCTGAGTGGACGAAGGCAATAGGGCCATAGTCCGCATGAATTTTTAGCTGCTCCGGGCCGCGTTTGATATGGCCGGCCACCAGTGCATAGTCACAGCCGGTAAAGGCTTTTGCCAACTGCCGGATTTCTTCGTAGTGCTGCTCAACAATCTGCTCATCATCCTGCCAGTCTGAAACCAAGGACTCGTGTTCCACTAGCTCGAAGCCACACTCTTGCCAACCCGGCAGCGCAGACTTTCGACCGTTGTGCACAGACTTTTCGACCGCAGAGACTCTGTCACCATCTGCCGCTTCAGTGTTGGTGACATAGTTAAACGGTGCTTCGCAATAAACTGTGCTCATCACTAGTCCGGAAGGCCAAGCACGCGCTTAGCAATAATATTGAGTTGAACTTCTTTTGTACCGCCAGCAATGGTGAGGGACTTGTTATAAAGAAAATCTCGAGTCTTACCCACCGCTGAGTTTGTGTCTATATCCCAACCCATACCGGAGCTTCCCATCGCCGCCATCAACAATTCATCTCCCGCTTGAATATTCAGGGCATTAGTAAGTTTCACAGCAGAGGATGCAAAACCCGGTGCTCTTGAGCTCAGCTCGTCGATCGCTCGCCGCTGGGTGATGCGTTGGGCATGACTATTCATTTCATAGTGCAGTAGATCTTTTCGAATACCAAGATCACTGACTTTGTTGTCCTTAAGACCGACAAATTCTTTGATCAGCCCTGGCATTTTACTCTCTTCCTGACGACCGCCCTGGGAACCTGAAATATTGATGCCGGCATGGGTGGAACGTTCAAACTGAAGCAGCCGCTTACCCACGGTCCAGCCATTATCAACACCACCAATGATGTCATTTGCACCGATCACCGCGTCTTCAAAAAGTGTTTCGCAAAATGGCGAGGCTCCACTGATCAACCGGATTGGGCTGACCTTGACGCCTTCCTGATTCATATCAACCAAGACCAGACTGATCCCATCATGCTTGGATTTGGAGGTGGAAGTGCGAACTAGCACAAAAATGTACTCGCAAATAAGCGCGTCGCTGGTCCAGGTCTTTCTGCCATTGATGACATAACGATCACCGTCCTTGACTGCCTTAGTCGCTAGACTCGCAAGATCAGACCCAGCGCCGGGTTCCGAATACCCCATGGCCCAAGCACCCTCACCTCTTGCAATGGGTGGTAGCCAGCGAGCCTTTTGCTCATCGGTACCAAATTCCAAAATCGTCGGGCCGATGTAATTCACACCCCGACCGGTTAGAGGTGTTCTCGCATTGATGCGCTTTAACTCATCGATCAGTACCGCGTATTGCGGACGCTCGAGCTCCGCCCCTCCGTAGGCTTTTGGCCAGGTTGGCACGGTCCAGCCTTTTGCAGCCATATTGTTTAACCAAAGGCGGGTATCGTCATCGAGTGCCACCTTACTGCTACCCAGAGGAGTCACGCCTGGCCCCCGGACACCGGGCGGACAGTGCTCTTCTAACCAGGCCCGAGTTTCTTGTCTAAATTGTTCAAGAGATATTGTCATGACATGAGAATACCATTCTGCGGACAAAAAAAAGCCCCTGTTTTCCAGAGGCTTGATTTAAGTGCGTTTGGCGCTAGAGGTTCTTTCTGAACTCCAGACCCCAGTAGCGCGGCTCATTCACAAAGGCTGTCAGATTCAAAAAGTCTAGTGCGCCTTCCGCGACGATCTCGTCAGTGATATTGCGGCCCACCAGCGACACATCGTAGCCATCGACTTCTGAACGGTAACCAATTCGAACACCACCTATCCAGCGATCTTCCGATACAAATTCAACGGAATCGTAGAGGAAGATGTTCGACTCATCGCGATAGTTCCAATCTGTAGACGCGTAGATCATGCCTTCACCATAAGGACGCTCGTAATCCAGAATGACATTATAAATCCACTCCGGTGAGCGAGGCAGTGGATTGCCGTCAACAGAAACCAGATTCACCGTCCCAAAGAAGCCTGGGAAGGTATCGACGATCGGATCCTTGGTGGTACAAATCGGTGTCGCCGAACACAACTCAGTCAACAGGCTAGAGTCATTGATCTCTGTATCGTTGTAACTGGCGTTTAGCGTGATGCGAACGTTTTCAGTCAGAAATGCCTCGAAGTCAGTTTCAAATCCACTACCTTCTGTGTCGGCATTCAGAATCTCGTTGGTATTACCGGTGCCGCCGGTGGCTGTTAACTGCTGGTCGTCGATTTTCCAGCTATAGATGGTGCCGTTCCAGCGGGCTCGACCGTCCAACAAGGAGGCCTTGAAGCCGGTCTCAACAGAAGTGATTGTTTCGGTCTCTGCCTGACTGGTAAAGCCGAATCGGCCCAGGGTCACCGGACCACGCGAGCCGGTTGCCACTCGAGCATATACACTTACATCTGGATTTACGTCGTAGTTACCCGCTAGCTCCCAACTGACGTAGGAATCATCGTCACCGATAGTCGCCGCTGGTGCAAAAGAACCAGCACCAGGAATCACTTGCAGTTCCTTTTCATCCTCGGTGTAACGCAGACCAACGATCATAGAAAAACGATCGGTCCAATCGTATTCGATTTGACCAAACAGGGCTGTTGATTCAGTTTTCTGTTCTACCTGAGTCAGGTTCAACGCTACGCCAGTATTGGCGAAATCAGAACTATCAACGGTGATCTCTTCATCAAAGTAATAGAAGCCAAATTGATAGAACAGATTGTCACGCTGACCGGAGAAACGAATCTCTTGAGTAAATTGACCGTGGTCACTTAAACCATCACCGGAGGAAACACTAAAGAAGGCCTGCCCACCTAATGCACCAATCGCTGCTGGGCCACCTTGCAAACCACCGTCGATATCAGCCTGACTGAAGCTGTCCACGGCGTCATAGGACGTAATCGAGGTAAGAGCGAAGGAGCCAAAGTCGTATTCAACGGTGGCGCTGGCACCAAACTGATCTAATTCAAAGCCAGCCGGAGCATCATGAGAAACTTCTTCCTCATCAAAGCCAGATCGTAAACCCTTTACACCGGGTGTAAACGCATTGGCATAGAACACCTGGGGCATGTCGCCATTCTGGTGGAAGCCGTGAAATTTGAACAGAGTCGAGAGCTCCTCTGTGGGTGTCAGCAAAAACTGCACTCGATAGCTCAGCTCGTCAAATTCGCCGAATTCATCGCCAGTCACAGAATTTTCAATCCATGAATCACGATCCAAGTAATTAATCGCAACCCGGGCTGCAACTGTGTCAGTCAGGCTGCCACCGATCGCGCCGGTCATATTGTATTGACCGCGGCTGCCAAGTCCGCCGCTCAAATAACCACTGGTTTCATGGCTCGGCTTAATCGTGTCTATCTTGACGACACCCGCCGTCGTACTACGGCCAAACAACGTCCCCTGAGGACCGGCCAAAACTTCGACCTGCTGAATATCATAGAGCGGTATGCTTTTTAATACTGAGTTCTCAAGCGCCACTCCATCCAGAATCATGGATACCGGCTGAGTTGCATTGACATCAAAGTCATAGTTACCAATACCGCGGATGTAAAAGCGCGGAGATTGCCGGCCGTTGGATGATTCAACATTCAGACTGGGCGCCCGGGCAGCTAGCGCGCGAATGTTTTCACCACCACTGAGAAGATCGTCGATACGTTCAGCTGAGATTGCGGTGACAGATGCAGGGATATCACGAAGCGACTGTTCACGCTTTTGCGCTGTCACAACCACTTCTTCCAATTCGTATTCAGCTGCATAGCTGGATACCGGTACGAGCAGTGCCAGTGCAATGGCCAAGCCTGTTCTCTTAGAGTTCATAAGGTTCCCCACGGTTAGCGAACGAAATTGTTACGAATAGTAAAAGTTACGATTGTACGGTTTTCCTCCATCTTTGCCTATTAATAGGCGTGAAAATGCAAAATTTAGCCTGCTATCGTCGTCCGATGAAGTAACCGCTCATGCCCCTCGTAACCGCCAGTGGCATGATGCAGAACTGACCGGTTGTCCCACATAACCAGCATATTCTTCTGCCACTTGTGCTGATAAACCACATCCTCATGGCCCTGGTACTCGTAAACTTCTCGAAGCAGCGACATACCGGCATCTTGAGTCATCCCTTCGATACCAATAATGTAGCCCAGGCAGCTGAAGAGTCCTTCTTCTCCAGTTTCTGGGTGCTTTCTTATCACTGGGTGTAAGTGAGTGTCTCTAGCGTCATCGGAAGGACGAATATCCATACTACGATCCGAGGCTTTATCCTCTTCTCCATAGAAGCCGTCTGGCGCATAGGCGCCAACGGCCGAGTGAATCGCCTGTTTGCCTTCTAGCTTGTTTCTTAGTGCCAAGGGCAGAAGCGCCAGCGCTTTATGCTGGTCTGCGAACCAGGTATCGCCTCCTTGTGGAGGAATGGTGATGCCGAATAAACAGGTTGCAGCTGGAGGCGTAGATTGAAAGCTCCAATCTGAATGCCAGGTCTCAGCAAACAGCGGCGCCGTTTCATTGGCCGCTCGACTCACGGCGATCACATGTTCTCGTCCAGGAATGGGGGCAATAAAGGGATCATCACCAAACTGACCAAAACACAGGGAATATCGTTCCAGATCATCGTCTGTTAACGCTTGATCAGGAAACGACAGTACATGGTGGGTTAGCCAGGCTGCGCGTATCTCTGCCACCTGCTCCACCGACAGCGGCTGAGTCAGATCAACTCCGGTAACCGTTGCGCCGCAGGCTTGGCCTGATGGTGTCACTTGCATGGTCTTATCCTCTATATACTTAGTGAAGGCTTTTTTTGGCGTGCTGTTTTTACGAAACAGTCACCAGGTAATTATCGAGAAGGGGCTTTAAAAATGGCATTACCCAGCATGACATGCAAACCATCCAGGTAACCTCTAAAAGCCGGGTCCGTGGTAAAAGCGATCACCTCACCGGCACCGACCGACCGCGCCATAACGGCAGGCTTATATGCCAACTGGGAACGATTCTGTTCCCACAGATAACCGCCCTGGAGCAATTCTTCCGATGCTGCATAACGTACCACATTGATGCCGTTGCCGTGTTTAAGCGGTGTGTAAATATCACTGCCATTCAAAACCAGGTTGACGGTATCTGCAACACCGGCAGCAAGCCAGTGTTCATGATCAACACGACCCCTGACGATAACGCCGGGAACGTAGTCGGGTTTGATCGCCCCTTTACTGACAATTTTTAGGTATTCATCCTCGGTATCGATGATGCTTGCGACGGCTAGTTCGGTCTTTCCTCCATCCTGCAGACTCGCATCTTGATTTGCCTCTAATTTAGTTGACAGCAACCCCAGGCCATTTTCAAGCAGAAGCTGAGTCGCAGAACCCGCTGTGATCAAAACGCCACCATTATCGACCCAAGCCGTTAAGTTTTTCCGGCCTGATTCGCCCAACTCACCCGCATAGTCACCTCCCTCGGGGATGAAAAGCACATCGAAATACGAAAGATCACGAGACGCCAAATACGGCGTTCGAATGGTGGTAACGGGGTAACCAATCTGCCGCTCGATCACAAAACGCGTGTTGCCCGCGGCATTGGCATAGGTCGGCTCATCCCAGACGAGGGCGATCTGGGGGGCTTTCAATTGCGTCACCTGGGGACTGCCGAAATTAGCCCCTGCAGTGGTCCAACTGCTGTCTGTGGGCACAAGTTCCACATCAAATTGTTGCGCCAATTGACTCAATTGATGAAGCATACCCTCCTCGAGGCTTGCCACTTTTATTACCAGTGTTCCTCGAGCGAAGTCTCGACCCGGCAGCGTAAACTCAGCATCAACATTAAGAATGGGCATGCCTTGTCGCAGCCCTGCCGCAAGAAACTGCATCGAAGCAGACGTATTGTTAGGGATTACATAAGCAAATTTTGCCTCGGTGGGGCGTTGATGTGTCGGGGTTTTTGGATCGTAGAGGACAAGACCCTCGAGCTTTCTCTGACAGATAGTCGGCTCTAACCCATATAGGCCAGGCATCGACCAGGCTAATACATCGTAAAGATCGACGGCAATACCCTGGGCTCGATTCTTTTCTTTCTCTTGCCAAAAGGCTTTATCAATAGGGCTATCGGCATCAAGTAGGGTTCTGACCAACCACCCTGCTGGCTGTCCAGCGTTGACAACATAGCTGCCAGCCGAGTGGGACTTACCACAAGCTCTGGTGGTGCTCTGAAGTCTGTGGACCTCGATTCCCTGGGCAGTAAGTTTGTTGGCCAACTTGCGCTGCAGACTTCGATCGCCCTCAGAAAAAATATAGAGACGTTGATCGGACAATGCATTCGCTCGATACTCCACTAAATCATTAAGCAGCTTTTGAGCGTTGGTTGCGGTGGTCTGCATCGTTGCCATCGAGCTAACAAAATGACGGTGAACGCCATCTTTATAGCTGAGTAACTCGCCATTATCTTTTCGTTGCACGAGTCCCCTAGCGGATGCCATCTCGAAGGTCATGCCAATAGAACCGTGAAAGGCCGGCCAGGTGTCACCATAACCAGCGTAGTGAGCGTCGAAAATCTCTCGCGTAAAATAATCAAAGTCGAACTGATCAAAAGCCGCCGCGTTACCTTTCCCATACAGATTCAGGTTGCTTAACTGCCGATCTGAGATAAATGGGTTGTAGGGTTCTGCTGGTGGCGGAAAGTAATAACTACTGTCGACCCCCATCTCATGTACGTCGGCATGAACCACCGGGAAGAACTTCTGGAAATGTTTGATGCGACCCCGGGTTTCCGGTTGCGTCAAGGCAAACCAGTCACGGTTCATGTCAAACAAGTAATGATTCGTGCGTCCGCCCGGCCAACCCTGTTGATGCTCAGCGGCAAGTTGGTGGATCGCGGGTTGAAGGCCAAGGTTTTGCTCAAAGTGTTGAACAAATCTCGCTCGCCCATCGGGGTTTTGCGAGGGGTCCAGCACCACAATGGACTCAGTGAGAATGCGTTCCACAGTTTCATCACCCTGGGCCGCCAACAAATGGTACATGGCAAGAAGAGCCGCATCGGTTGAGGATATTTCGTCACCGTGAACACCATAGGACAGCCAACTAACGGGCTTAGTCTGGCGCAATAGCTGCTGCTGAGACTCGTCGTCCCCAAGTCGAGGATCTACCAGCTTTTGCATACGATCCTGATTCGCCTCGAGTTGACTCATATTGTCTAGGCTTGAGATGACCAGGTACTTTAAGGGTCGGCCTTCCCAGGAGGTAGCGTAGTGAACGAGGCGCGTTCGTTCTGGGGCTGCTGCGCTTAATGCGTCCAGGTATTTTAGAACCTGTTGAGGTGTTGTGATCTTCTCTCCGTGATCGTGACCAAGTACCGCTTTTATAGTGGGCACGGCAGGGTCGTAGGCAACTCCAGGCCAGAAAGGCTCCTGGGCCGCGGAAGTAATCAGCGGCAGAACAAACAGCAAACAACAGAGGAGGAGGAGTTTATTACGCAACATGGCTGCCAAAGATAGAGTTGGAATCTTGACCTTAGCAAATCGCTCACTTTTTTAGAACGGGTAGAAGCCCTCAATCCCCAAGGTTAACTCGAGGACTTTCAAAGCACGAAGAGACTGGTCCATAAACTCAGGGTCTTTCAGGTCTTCGGGGCTAAGATTGTCTCGGTAGAATTGATTTACCCAGCTTTCAAGTTCATCCAATATCCCATCCGAGGCTATAAAACGTTGATCAACGGCGGCTAGCTCTTTTTCGTTCAGCACCACTCGCAAACGCAGACAGGCAGGTCCACCGCCGTTACTCATGCTTTGCCGTACATCGACGAAGACAACATCTCGAATTGGCTGAGTTTCGTCTCTGGACAAATATTGCAGATAGGCGCGCACGGATTCATTTTCCTGACATTCAAGAGGCGCGACCAGAGTCATCTCATCCATGCCCCCAGAAGGAGAGGCTAGCAGCTGGCTATTAAACAAGTAGGATTTAATCGCGTCATTCAGGCTGACCACATTGTCCGGTACGCAAATTGGATTGAAATTTGGCACCATCTGTCGAATCCGTTTAAAGGCAACCTCGGTGGCGTCACTGAGAAAAGCTAGCTCGTGATAGAACAACACAGGACCATTTGCCACCGAGACCACATCGTTGTGGAATGCACCGCCATCGATCGCATCAGGGTTTTGCTGCAGGAATACGCTACTCTGAAGAACCCCATGTTGCCTGGCCACACTTCTGCTTGCCTCTAAGGTTTGACGGGCTGGGAAGCGTTTAGGCTGGATAACGCCATCGCCATGCACGAACAATCCAACACCGCTGCTCGCGTAATTGGCACACAAGCGATTATGATTAGCGGCGCCCTCATCACCAAATACAGGATGGGCTGTCAGCGGCATATGAACCTCAAAGTAATCTCGATCGGCAAACACCTCCTGCAGACATCGGGTGGTCTGTTGGCATTCAATAGCTCGATGTACCGTGGTCACAAGGTTCGCGGCGGTAAAATGAACTTTACCGTCCGATGCATCGAGCGACGGCGTGACTGTCGCTGCATTGGCCGCCCACATACTGGAGGCACTATAAACAGTCCCCAGCAACTGCGGCGCTTCAGTTGCTACCGCCTGCAGTACTTCGCTTGCACCACCAGAAAATCCTAGCTGCCTTAACAGGCCCAAATCTGGACGAATTTGAGGGAGTAGAAACCCTTGCTTGTAACCGAGTTGCAACAGGGTTCGCATCTTGGCAATACCCTGAAGTGCAGCAGCCTTTGGATGAGAGACCATGTCGGCGTGGGACTTACTCGCAAGATTGCCCGGAGACAGACCGCTGTAGTTGTGAGTAGGGCCAATAAGGCCATCAAAGTTTACTTCGTAGCTTTGCATGTTGGCTCCTAGGCTAACTGTCCAGGTATCGCGACAACCTGATCACCGATCCCGACCTGAAGTGCATTCAATCCAATCGAGTCCATATAAAGTGACTCACCCTCTGGTATGGCATTCGCATAGATGATGCGGAGATTGGCAAGGCTCGTATTAGCAACAAGCATCTTGTCTTGAGACGCACCCCCAGCGGTAGATTCTTCACCACTCATCAATTCAACACGGTATTGAACGGCCTGCTGCACGCTGCGTATTTGGGCAATGTTGGCGCGCACCAGAGGGCCACCATCGAATACATCTATCAAATTCTCATATTGGAAACCTTCATCCAACAATAGATCCATTGCGCGCCGAGTAGAATCATGGGGTTTACCCATGACGTCTTCTGCCGCTTTAGGTAGCAGGTTTGAATAGATGGGATACTTCGGCATGAGCTCGGTAATAAACTGGTTGGATCCTGTACCACACAGTCGATCCGCCTCAGCGTAGGGCATTTGAAAAAACTTGGCGCCAAGGGCTTCCCAAAAGGGACTCACTCCCGCTTCATCGAACCAACCCCGCAACTCGGCAATGACATCCGGCGCAAAACGCTGGGGATATTGAGCCATCAGCAGGTATCGACTGCGGGACAACCAGTGACCATTACCACGATAGTCTGGATCC
>JBLHQQ010000066.1:0-10200 GCA_047625245.1 Candidatus Azotimanducaceae bacterium | reverse complement strand
CTACCAACTGCAGGTCCATTCCAAGAGCTTTGCCGACATCCCGCACAGCACTTTTAGGGCGATATGTCACCACGGTGGCAGCAATAGCCGCCCGTTCACGACTGTATTTTTTGTAGATGTACTGAATGACTTCTTCACGGCGTTCATGTTCAAAATCGACATCGATGTCCGGTGGTTCGTCTCGTTCTTTAGAAATAAACCGTTCAAATAGCATGCTCATACGAGAAGGGTCTACCTCGGTTATGTTGAGACAATAACAAACGGCACTGTTAGCAGCGGAACCTCGGCCCTGACAGAGAATCTTTTGGCTACGGGCAAAATGCACGATGTCGAAAACTGTTAAAAAAAAGTACTCGAATTCCAGCTCGGCAATTAGCATCAGTTCTTTTTCGATAAGGGCACGTACTGCTGGGGTTTCGCCCTCAGGCCAATGCTCCTGAACACCTTGCTCCGTGAGTTGACGAAGATATTCAGAAGGCGTGAGATGGGGTGGTACCAGCTCCTCAGGGTACTCATAGCGCAATTCATCCAGAGTAAAGTCGCAAAGCTCGGCTATATGTAGGGTCTCTGCCAGAAGTTTTTGTGGGTAGAGCTTTTTCAAAGCAGCAAGAGAACGAAGGTGTTTCTCTCTGTTGGTGAATAACAATCTACCGGCGAGACGAACCGACTGACCCATTCGAACAGCGGATACAACATCGAGCAGCGCCTTACGATCTGGATGGTGCATATGAACATCACCAGCGGCCACCAAATTGATCTGTAATGCCTCGCTCAAATGAAAAGCTCGTTGGTAGTGCTCGATCTCATGCCCATCGGGGAAAATTTCCACCCCGAGCCAGAGTCGATTGCCAAAGATCTGTTTGAGTTGCTCGCCATATCGAATGTCTTCTTTGTCACCAGCTGGTAACCACATGGCCAAACATTGATCCATGCCATAACGAAGGTCTTTTAATTGAGCATCATATTCACCTTTTGTTGCTCGCCGCCGGCTAGTGGTGATGAGATTACAGATCTGTCCGTAACCGACACGATTGGGCGCCAATAACACCAGATGTATGGGTTCTCGAAAGTGAAATTCAGCACCTATGATGAGCTGAATGCCACATTCTCGTGCTGCAACATGGGCTTTTACGACACCGGCCATTGAGCATTCATCAGTAATCGCAACGGCCTGATAGCCAAGCATGCTTGCCTGTTTCACCAGTTCCTCGGGATGAGATGCGCCTCGTAGGAATGAAAAATTACTGATGCAGTGCAATTCAGCATAACCCCTTTGGCGTAATGGTTGATGTAGATGTTGAGATGACATGACGAAACTGTATATATGTACAGTAGTTGTCGCAAGATGCACAGTGTATTGATTTGGAATAACGAGGAAAAACAAGGGCCTGTCGACCCTTCATGCCTGCCACTGCAATAGACGACGGGTAACCAGGAAACCCCTGGGTTTTCGAAGGATCATCGAGCATTGGATATAGCGGGATGGATTGCCCATAACCTCAAATTCGAACAGATAGAAAAGATCGTTGAAACCTATCGGAAAGAAGCGACCGCAAAACAAATACATGAACTCGCTATCGAAGCATTTGTTTTCTATTGTCGTCGTTGTACGATTTATTTCTGGCGGGCTGAAAGATCGACAAAACCTGAGCTCTGTGCTGATGGCATGGCTTATTCGTTAAAGGTTCCACCGGAGTGGCTTAGAACTAACGGTAAAGTCTGTGGACTTGCTATAAGCATTAAGTGACAGTCTTGCGGCTTAAGTGGGCAACCAATCAAGCTGTTTTTGTTAAGAATATGGCTTTAGACCTCAAAGCCATAAATGACCAGTATCAGGATTGGATGATCGCCGTGTTTTATGAAGTAAAAGAGGAGAAGGTCCGATCGGAGAGTGTCCTGAGAACTGTGTAAACGCCCGTGACAGCGAGGATAGTAAATTTAAACTACATTTACCTGGATTGTAAAGGTACCCTGATTGCTTCACCGCTGGCGAGATGACGAATAATGTCGAGACATTCGTTGGTCTGGCGGCCTCGGGTCTTTGGATTTATCCCGCACACTTCCATTTCATGTCGGTCTTCACCGCCGACGCCCACGCCCAGAGTAATTCGGCCGGCGCAGATTGGGCTAGGGTTGCGAGTTGTCTGGCGACAGGCACAGGGTGCCGCAGCGCAAGCAGATAGACGCCGATACAAATCTTGATGGTGGGGTGCATGGCGTCGATAGTGGCGGCGTTAATCATGCCATCCATGCCCATGCCGTTGATAAAACTGACATGATCAGCCATAAACACGTGATCAATGCCGCTCTCAGCCACCTGGGATATCAGGTCTTGCCGCAGGGCTAGAGGACCAGAGAGCATCCCGGGTGAGGCTACCGTGCCGATCAGTGGAGCAGTGGATTGAAGATTGCTCATCGTATATGCCAGCTTCGTGGAGGGCAGATACTGCCCGATTACCTAGCCGATAGGAAAGCGTATTTCGCCAAGCCGATTGAAGGTGCGATGTCTTTGCAGGGAGTTTCGTTGCGACACTGGAGATTGAGCTTCTATTCTAGAATCTAGAGTGCAAGCCAATGGAAAGTCGAGCGACTGAGGTTCATAATCCAAGGCAGCCGAAATATCTACTTATCGAGAGCGCCATGGAATGAACACATCAAGTCAAGAATCACTGATATTTCAGATTAATCCAAAAATAAAGGCGTTGGAGCCTTCAGCTACGCTCGCGATTAATGAGCAATGCGAAAAAATGGTTCAAAATAACGAAAAAGTTTTCCGCTTTGGCTTTGGTCAATCTCCGTTTCCAGTACCAGAAGTTGTGGTCGAGTCTCTTCGAAAAAATGCTCATCAAAAAGCATATCTACCTGTTCAAGGGTTGCCGGAATTACGCGAGGCGGTTTGTGGATACATTTTGAGGACAGAACAACTAACTTATACACCCAGTCAGGTAGTGGTCGGACCAGGGACTAAAGAGCTGATGTTTCTACTGCAGTCGGTCAACCAGGCTGAAATATTACTGCCGTCACCCAGCTGGGTATCTTATGCACCTCAAGCAGAAATTGTTGGCCGCAAAGTGACCTGGTTGTTAGAAGAGGGCACTCCGGATCCCAATTTTATCGCTGCTGAGCTAGAGTCGATATGCACTAAGAACCCTAGTCAACCTCGACTGCTTATTCTCAATTATCCAGAGAACCCGAGTGGCCGTACCTATAGCAAAGAGCAATTAGAAAAAATTGCTCAGGTTGCGAGGCGTTTTAAGGTCATCATTTTGTCCGATGAAATTTACAGCGGCTTACATTTTGATGGCGTTCACCGCTCAATCGCTCAATATTATCCAGAAGGCACGATAATTAGTAATGGTCTTAGCAAATGGTGTGGCGCGGGTGGTTGGCGTTTAGGTGCATTCGTTTTCCCACAGGAACTTAATGATATAAAAGATGCGATGTCAGTGATGGCTTCGGAAACATTCAGCGCCGTCAGCAGCCCTATTCAGTACGCGTCTATTTTGGCATTTGAAGAAAGCCTTGAACTTACGGAATACCTCCGGCGCGCACGAATGATTTTAAAGGCGCTGGGTAACTACGGTTATGAAAAGCTAAAAGCGGCGGGAGCAGAATTGGCTAAACCTCAAGGTGGTTTTTACCTGTTCCCGAGCATGGACGCCATGCGGGGGCGATTAGAGGTCAACGACAGCGTGTCATTGTGTGAAAAGTTGCTCACAGAAACAGGTATTGCTGCGCTTCCCGGCAGTGTCTTTGGTAGGCCCCAAGCCGAACTTTCTATGCGACTGGCTTATGTTGATTTTGACGGTACGCAAGCGATGAGCGCCTGCGAGGGGCTCCAAACCCTTGGGGAAGGTTTCATCCAGACCCATTGTAAGGCAACCGTTGACGGATTTGATAAGCTTTCAGTGTGGTTACAAAACTGACTTCCATCGCTGCTAGCTGACTCAGGCGATTGTTGCTATAATGCAGGGCTAACGGGCGTAACTGGGACTTGTCGTTAGTAAAATTACCACCTTTTCACCGGTAGATTTTTATAGTTAACATGATGGGCTTTCGATAAAAAGTACAGAGTTAAAAGACGCAACATTAATTTAATGCCTGTTGCCCGGGAAAATCTGGCTTCACAACGAAAAAGTTGTAAATTTTCGATCAATTTGATCGCAAGGGGATAAATAATGAAACAATTTGAAAAGCTGGTACTGAGTGCCAGCATATTCGCTCTATCTACAGGCGTTGCAACAACGACTCTAGCTGCAGATGGCGCGGACAATCAAATCATGGAAGAAGTCATTACCATTGGTTCGAGAAGTCAAAAACCTCGTACCGCAACTGACTCTCCTGTACCAATCGATGTTTTTTCTGGGGAGCAGTTCACTAGCCTCGGTAACAATGCAGATATCACCGACAACCTGAAAACGCTGGTACCTTCTTATACAGCGACACCAGCGACCGGAGACGGTAGTGCCTTTATCAGACCCACATCGTTACGCGGAATGGCACCTGACCAAACACTGATTTTAGTCAATGGTAAGCGTAGACACCGGTCAGCTTTAGTACAATTCTTCGCTCCTGCCGCAGGTAACGGCGCTCACGGCGTTGATATCGGCATGATTCCGAGTATCGGACTAAAAAATGTTGAAGTTCTGCGTGACGGTGCTGCCGCCCAATATGGCTCCGACGCCATTGCAGGTGTAATGAATTTTCAAATGAAAGACGCTGACGAAGGTGGCGTGGTCCAAGTTCAGTACGGCGAATTTTTTGAGGGTGAACAAAGCAGCAAAGTTGCGGCAAACGGAGGTTTTTCTCTTGGCGGCAACGGTTTCGTTAATGTCAGTGCCGAGGCTTATGACAACGACGCTTTATCCCGCGGAATTCAACGCGCTGACGGACAAGCACTTGTTGATGCTGGCGTACCAGGCGTAGGATCAGACTCACCTTTCGATGACTCACCCTTTGTTCAGAGTTGGGGACGAACCGAGACCAGCGGCGCTCGTTTCTTTGTTAACACTGGCTACGACCTAAATGGAACGACCGAGCTATACGCACATCTAGGCTACGGCGATACCGAAGGTCGTTATCGCTTTTTCTACCGAAACCCGGGCCATTCCACACTGGCCAACGTAACGACATTACCTGCTGGTTATACGCCATTTCTTGACGGTGACCAGACGGATACGAGCTTTGTCGGAGGAATAAAGGGTGTGTTTGAAAATGAAATTTACTACGACATTAGTATCGGGTATGGCCAGAGCGAACTTGAGTACTTTCTAAATAATACCGTCAACTCTGGACTAGTCGACGTCGTTGCTGGCACACCCGGACAGCGTGGCTTCGATATGGGCGGCTATGAGCAGGAAGAGCTTAATTTTAACGCGGATTTTTCTATGGCACTTAGTTCCGATCTGAACCTGGGTTTTGGTGCTGAATGGCGCGAAGAAACATTCTCTAGTATCGCGGGTGAGTTCAACGCCTATGGCGTTTCACCTGGACCGAGCGGTATGACCAGTGTCACACCTTCCGATGCCGGAGAGTTTGACCGAGATAACGTTGCTCTTTACGCAGACTTAGAGCAGGACATCAGCGAAGACTGGCTCATGCAATATGCGCTGCGCTACGAAGACTTTTCCGATTTTGGCAGCACGGTTAACGGTAAGGTAGCAACTCGCTATCGAGCTAATGACTTTATTACCTTGCGATCAGCGGTTTCTACTGGGTTCCACGCGCCTACTCCTGGGCAGGCGAATGTCAGTACGATCATCACGACTTTTGATGGTGCGACTGGTTTGCAGGTCGAGGAAGGCCTGGTGCCTTCTACCAGTCCGGAGGCCGTTGCCAACGGTGGTAAGGAACTTAAAGAAGAAGAGTCTGTGAACTACAGCATTGGTTTCTCTGCAGAACTTGGTGAAAAATCAACGCTCACGGTAGATTATTACCTCGTTGAAGTTGACGATCGTATCTATCGCACCGGCGACATTCCTACCGCAACGGGTGGCAGTGTGTCTTTCTATACGAATGCCCTCGAAATAAAACACAGAGGTTTTGATGTTGTTTTGACATCTAATGTCGAATGGTCGACAAATGTCGATTCAGACTTAACTTTTGCCTTTGGTTATAACCAGGTAGATGTTGTAGATCAGGCCTTAGTCAACGGAACCGCACCGGTTAACGATGGTCTTGTTGAGGATATTGAAAACAACTATCCCAATGAACGTTTCGTTTTAACGTCCAACACCCATTTTAACGATCGCTTAAGCTTGATGTTGCGCGCCAATTACTACGGCAAGCATTATGATGAGCGCGGTCGCATAGATGGTGTTGACGGCAACGCCGCTAGTGCATTGATTGACGATACGATTTATGTCGATATGGAGCTAAATTACGACTTCAATGAAAACGTTCAACTTACGTTTGGCGGCTCTAACATCTTCGATGAATATGTTGAGAAGATAGGCACTGATAATGCTAACCGCCTTAGCGTAGGCCTGCAGTATCCTCGCCGTACTGCTGCTAACTATGAAGGTGGATCTTGGTATTTACGCGGTACCTACAACTTCTAAGACAGTAACCAGTGAACTTAAAAACCCCCGGCCTTAGCTGGGGTTTTTTTATGTCTGAATAAAAGAAATGAGTAAGACTGGCTCAGGCTTAAAGGAGCCCGATGTCTTGCTGTTGTATTTGTTGGAGCAGTTCCTTGTCTTGATATCTGGCCAGACTCAAGGCTTGCGCATATTCCGGTAATTCTCCATCGCAAACCCAATCGGCGCATAGCGAACCCGCCGCGCAAGCGCCCATACTGCCAAAGCCTGACATTGCTCCAGCGATAAAAGCACCGGATTGGTCGAGTGGGCCGATCAATGGCCAATTCTCCTTGGTCATTGTGTAATAGCCGCCGTAATGTACCCGATTGGTCGGTAGTGTTGTTATGTAGGGTTCCAAACTTGGATTCAATTTCGAAGCGCCACGAATGACGATCTCAGGGAAGTAGGGGTTGAAGTGCGGGTCTTCAGTTAGTTGTCTGGCGTTATCTGGGGTGCTCGTTTGTCGATTGTATGCCCAACCTAACTTGATCCACTTTCCAGCTCCTTCTGGCCTGCAATGTATTCCGCCTTCAATCGGTCTGGTTAACCAGCTTAAGTTTTCGTCTTCGGCGAGTGAGGCACTTTCTTCATCGTTCCAGGACAGTGTCGTTTGATCAATATCAATCGAGAATGGTTGATCCCTCGGGACAAGAGAAAGGTGATCTTCAATAGCTAATTTTTGATGAAAAACATTTTCGATCGGTAGTTCTATATCGAGCATCTTCGCGATATCAGTTACATAGGGTCCTGCTGCGTTGACAATCTTGTCAGCATTCAATGACATCAAGCAATCAGGGGTTTTAATTTCGAGCGTATAGGTTTTACCTTTCGCGATACTTAGTACATGGCCTCTGAGTCGTTTGCAGCCCAAAGGTTTGATCTGCTGCAACATATACTCGCCCATCTGTTGGCCTGAAATGTCACCAGCGCGACGAATATGCAGTACATTTTGTATCTCGACACTAAACCGAGGGAATACCTTATTGATCAGAGACTTATTGGATATGACATCGACGCCATTGATTGTGCTGGCCCGGTCCTGTGAAAGGGGGTGCAAATAGTCGTTGCCGAAAGCGTCGTTGTGAACCCGTATTGAACCGTCTGGCTTGTCGTAGTTTGCGTTAAGTGCGGTTATTAAATCACTGATATCTTTCTGCCGCGTAGCCAACACATAACCTGACTGTTTCATTTTTAAGACGTTGGATGATTGATCAGCAATCTCTCGCATCAAAGTTATACTTTGATTAGTGAACTGAGCCATAACCTCACTCGGCCACCAGTTGCGGTAGTTGTCTCCAGATTGGGCGCTAGTATAGCTCATAGCGTCACGGCTATCGATGAGTACCACAGATTTTCGGCGGTACTTCTTACAAAGGTAGTAGGCGGTTGCGATACCTAAGAAACCAGTGCCGATTACAGCGACTTCTACATCGTCATTTTTTTTCATCTATAGACAGCGCAGATCATTTCACATGTGCGTTAGTTTAAGAAAACCCGAGAGCCGCTGTTCTTGCGAGGATAGTAAATTTAAACTACATTTACCCAGATTGTAAAGGTACCCTGATTGGGGTTTTTTGCTAAAGGAAGTCTGTTGGGCAGTTTTTTAATAGAGCAAGGCCGATGTCTGAATAGACACTGATCTACTGTCTTACAGACCGCCGGGGTGATCACTTAGGAGATTTAAAGGTCGGGCAGAGATGATACGGCTGTTTACTCAGGCATGTTTTAGGATTGGATAGCTGGCGCAGATTTAATCGGTGGTGGTTGCGCTTCGATGTGATCTAGGAGCTTCTGGATTATGTCTGGGTCAGTTATGTCGGCGATGACACGCAAAGTTCCACCACACAAAGGGCACAGGGTAATATCAATATTGAAGACTCTCTTGAGTCGTTGAGCACAGGTTAAGGGAGCGATCAATTGGTCTGCCACTCCAGGTTCTGCACCCAATTTGTATTCACTTTGAACGGTTTTTGCCTGTATTTTATTACACTTTCTGCGAACAACAAATTTCCTCATTCGTGCATTTGGGGCGAATACGCCGTGATACCGAACTAGGTTATGTCGGGGTCGGGGTCGGGGTACCAGCGCAGCAAGTTTGCTCAGGAAATCCAAGGGTGAAAACAGGATATGTGTGGTTCCGTCACTAAACGGATTCTTCAGCTCATATTGAATCTGACCATCATTTCTGATTGTGAGCCGTTCTAAGCAAATAGCAGGTCTAGTGACGTATCTGCAAAGACGTTCCAATCGATCCGGCTGATAGGGCTGACATGACACGGCTGCATTGAGCGAAAAGCCATCTCTATCTTCCGTCGAAGCTTTGACCGGCTTATCTGTTCTGATGAACAGTGGATGGTGTAACGTTAGTGTACGGCTACCAGAATGAGGACCTATTGCGATACGGTATCTTATGGATGCGGCGCTAACGGTGTCCATTGGTTCATGGAAGTCAAGATCAAGCCAGGGTTGCTCTGGGTCGGGAATAAGAAGGCCTTCTCGTTCCAACCTACGGACTACGCGTTTGATCACACGATTGAGTAAGGTTTGCAGCTCTGTTTGATTCGGTGCCTTTACACGATGAAATTTAGCTTTGCCTGATTTGCCAACGGTGTAAACGCCGTCGAGTGCGATCATATGCAGGTGAATATTTAGATTTAAGGCACTTCCAAATCGCTGTACCAGTGTTACAACCCCTGTTTGGGCGCCACCCGCTCGTGTTAGTCCAGCGCGATGAATGAGGTCTGTTTCTATTGCACGGATGATGACGGCGAGGCACCGGCTAAGCGTGCTGGGTTGACGAGCAAAAAGCAATCGTAGTGGTCAGGGAAAACTGAGCACCCATTGTCTTAAGGGTACCGCAGGTATCACGTGATCAATTAAATGTGCTGATGTTTCTACCATGCGACGAGCACCGCAGGATGGGCAGAAGCCTCTAAGCTTGCAGGAGAAGGCTACTAAGTGTTCGAATTTGCAACCATTGCATTTCACACGAAGAAAACCATGTTCTAACAATCCGCATCGAAGGTAGCTGCGAAATTCATTGTGGACGAAAGCAGGTAGTGAAATGTCCGCATTGGAAAGGTGGGACTGAAATTTAGGAAGGCTTTGTTCAATGATTTTGTATAAATCAGTTTCTTCGAGTTTGTGTCGTTTATAGACAAAACCTCCTGGCGATTTTGCGAGTGAACTTAACCGTGGGGTTTTTTTCAGCATTACAACATTTCGCAAGACTTACTAAATCGTGGATGTACTATGATGACCAGACCTGCTGTGGGATTTGTAGCATTCTGAGATGTATAATCTCGCCCAAAACAGGTAGAGAATCCGTAACGCTCTTCAATTTTTATCGTGTGCGGGCTACGTGGTCCCAACGGTGGACCATGGGATAATATCGACTTATCTGCCTAGGGCAAGTAATGTGAATATATTATGAAATTGCTAAGAAGTGCAGAAAATGCAAACAAACCTGGTGGCCGGCTGTGGAATCGAACCTGGTGGCGGCGTCGCAGCAACGGTTAACGCAGTTGTGCACAAACTGGTCGGCAATCCCAACGTTGTGGTCTACGATGGCTCCATGTCTGAATGGGCTGGGGAAGGATTACCACTCACAAAACCATAG
>JBLHQQ010000065.1:0-10231 GCA_047625245.1 Candidatus Azotimanducaceae bacterium | reverse complement strand
GCTTCACCGCCACCACTCGGCATCATCGCAGATTCGTCCCAACTCGTGATGGCCTCTACGTGATGAAGATCACCAATTTTCTTAAAATGTTTCTCAAGTCGATCATATGCACTCAACAGTACCTCTCCCCTTCATGTGAACCTGCAAATGTGTCTTAGGTCGGCATCGCTGCTCGGTCGGTATTATGTAAATGCGCTGAGTCGTTAAACCTTCGAACCATTATTTGGTCTCCCATCATCACGATATGACTGATCGACCCATTGTCACAGCCATTAAAGGCAAATGGTCTCGAACCTGTCGCCTCAGCGAGCACATGTCCGACAATTCCGCCGTGAACCACGGCGACCACTAATTGATTTGGATGTTTTTGATGAATGCGTTGCAGTGAAGGCTGAACGCGCTGACGCAAGCGATCATGGGATTCAGCTCCCGGAATGGCGTCCCAACGCTGCTCTGTTTGCATACGCTCATAAATAGGATCGCCTTCTGCTACCTTAACCCTAAATAGGCCCCCTTCCCACTCACCAAGATGCACTTCCCTAAGATCCGCCTCAACGATCGGAGTCAGCCCAAGATGTCCAGCCAGTGGAGCAGCAGTTTCATGGGTGCGGCGTAAACTCGTCACATAAATCGCAGCGACGGGATGATGACGCAACCTTTCTCCTACCTGCTCTGCTTGCTCTCGCCCATCGGGTGCCAGTTCAGGATCACCCTGCCCATCAACAAGCGGAAAAGGATCACCATGCACCGCTGCACGGCTTTCTCCATGACGCACTAACAGTATTTCTGTGGCACCAGCAGGTGCGCTGAATTTATGTTGACGATAGGTTTTCATAGTGGCTCTTAGTTGTTAGCTTAAGACCGGGCATGGTAGCAGAACCACGATTGGTTTAGGATCGGCTCAAAGAACAGAGGAACCACTATGGGCTGGGAACAGGAGATCGAAGAGTTACATGCTCGAGGCAAACTCGCAGAAGCAATGGGAGGGCCAGAAAAAGTCGCCCGCCAACACGAGTTCAAAAAACTCACAATCCGAGAACGCATAGAGGCGATCGTAGACCCCAACTCTTTTCATGAAATTGGAAAACTAGCAGGGGTCGCCAGCTATGACGATAACGGCAATCTTGTGAGTTTTCTACCTGCAAATTTCATTTTCGGCACCGCAGAAATAGATGCCAGGCCGGTACTAATTTCAGGCGATGATTTTACCGTTCGAGGTGGCAGCGCTGACGCTTCAATTGCCGGAAAACGAAACCAAGCTGAAGCAATGGCATTCGAGCTTCGATTACCCCATGTCCGCCTTGTCGATGGCATGGGTGGTGGCGGATCTGTCAAAACCATCGAGATGTCTGGCAGAACCTATATCCCTAAAATCGCCGGTTGGGACACCATCGTCAATCACCTTGGAGTGGCTCCTTCGGTATCACTTGCGCTCGGATCTGTCGCCGGAATTGGCGCTGCAAGAGTGGCCACTTCTCACTACTCTGTCATTGTCAAAAATAGTGCCCAAATGATGATTGCGGGACCCGCCCTCGTTGATTGGGCGAGTCTCGGTGAAGTATCAAAGGAAGAACTAGGCGCCAGTAAAATCCACACCAAAAATGGCTCAATAGATGACGAGGTGGATTCGGAAGCAGAAGCTTTTAAAAGAGCGACCCAATTTCTGTCTTACCTGCCGAGTAGCGTAGATGAGCTACCTCCCTGCATCAAAAGCCAAGACTCACCCGATCGACGCGAAACCTTCCTAAATGAGACTGTCCCAAAGGACCCACGCAAGGTCTATAAGATGCGCCCTGTGATTGAAGGCATTGTCGATCAGTCTTCTTTCTTTGAGATTGGCAGAAAATGGGGCAAATCCATCATCACCGGTCTCGCTCGGCTGGATGGTATTCCCGTCGCTGTATTCGCAGAAGACCCAATGGTTTATGGTGGAGCATGGACCGCGGACAGCAGTCGTAAACTGATACGCTTTGCCGATCTAGCCTCAACTTTTCATTTGCCCTTGATCCATCTTGTCGATTGCCCCGGATTTCTGATTGGCAAGCAGAGCGAGGAAAGTGGCACGATTAGAATTGGCTCACAGGCTCTGGCTGCACTAGGGCAGTCAACAGTACCGTTTTGCAGCGTTGTCATTCGGAAAGCTTTTGGTGTCGCGGGCGCTGCTAACAACAAGCCTGGGACCGAACATTTTCGATTCGCCTGGCCATCCGGCGATTGGGGCTCACTACCCATCGAAGGTGGTATTGAAGTCGCCTATAAGGCAGAGCTGGCCGCAGCCAAAGACCCCGATGAGCATCTACAAAAAATTAAGGAGCGACTCAATAGACTTAGATCGCCGTTTCGATCCGCGGAATACTTCGAGATCGAACAAATCATCGACCCAAGCGAAACGCGAGCGCATCTTTGCCGTTGGGCGAGGCTAGTCAGGCGGACCCTGAAGCCAGGCGTCAGCGCTTTTACTTATCGACCCTAGTTAAAACTTATTCGAAATTTGGGCTGAGGTTATCTAAAGAGTACCTTTGCCCAGTTCGAGATTGCCCTTGGCAAGATTTAGGCGAAGCAGATCGCTGGCACCTTCAATAAATCTGAAGGCTCGAACTCGACGGTAAAGCGCTTCTAGGGGGTGGCCTTGGACTAAAGCTTGGCCGCCCACCAGCTGCACACTCCAATCGATCACCTGGCCGGCAGTTTCTGTACAAAACACTTTCGCGGCAATGGTCTCATTCACAGCGTTCTCACCAGAGTCTACTCGTCGTGCAGCTCGATACAGAACGCTTCGAGCCGCATAGGTTTGAATTCTCATATCCGCATATCTCAAGCGAACACCTTCTTTGTCGCCTAGCGGCGTACCACTTCGATGAGGTGCCTTTAAGTGTTGCTCAACAAATTCTAACGCCCAAAGACACAATCCTGTCGCCTCCGCCGATACCATTAGCCTCACATTGCCGATGTTGCCGAGCGCCCTTGGCATACCTTCTCCAAGCTTTCCAATGACATTACTGAGTGGCACCACAACCCGCTCAAAATCGATTGAGACATGACCGCTACCGTCCAGAGAAGAGAACACCTCTGAAATTTTGACCCCTGGCAGATTTAGATCAATCACGATCATCGCCGTGCCTAGCTTTTCGCCTATCGGATTTTCTACATTTACCAGAGCAGAAACAAAATCCGCCGATTGACCACCTGTGACATAGGATTTTTGCCCGATAATTGTAATCTGCTGCTGATCGAGCACGCCGTAGGTCGGTCGTTTCGCGGAATCTGGTTCCGTGAAGCCAAAGGCGCCTGACTTCTCTCCTCGCAGAACGGGCTCTAGATAATCAGCCCTTAAAGGTCCTTCGGCATTGTGTAAGATGCCGGGTCCGGGGCCAAATACGTGACGACTTAGCGGGTTGTTTGATGCCGCAAGCATCTCTCGCAACATCGTTAATTCCAAAGTGCTTGCCGGTTGTCCGCCATGGGCCTCCGGCTGTGTCTTGAAGTAAAAACCGAGTGTCTTGGAGCCGTCTCGAACCTTATTTTCAGCCTCACTTGTATTATCTAGATTGGCCGATGGTCGCAGAGTTTCGCTAATAAAAGTCTGCATCTTGGCTTTTACTGAGGCCAAGTCTGGCGTTAAATTGTCTGGCATGAACGTTCCGCTTCAATATTGTTCGTGCAACCATACCAAAACGGACCCCAAAATTGATCAACCCTGACAAAGGAAAAACCCTCGGCGCTTTTTACAGCTCTGGCGGTCTTCGAGAGTTGATCCCTATTTACCCTCCTATGCCATCTTGTTTGGTGCCCATGGCATTGGGGCACTCGAGCTGAGCATTTTGTTCGCTATATGGACAACAGTTGGCATCGTCTTCGAAGTACCCTACGGCGCTCTAGTGGATACCTACTCCCGAAAGTGGCTCATCGTTCTCTCTGGATTACTCAAGCCGCAGCCTTTTTCACCTGGTACTACTGGCAAGATTCTTCCCGCTTCGCCTATCATTATGGCCGAATTCGAGCCCTGCAACCGGTTGCGTCATGGTAGGAGAGGCCTATGGCGGCTTGCTCCTTATTTTCGGCTACGGCATCGTCTTGCTCGTAAGCGCCGCAATACCTATTTTTGTTAGCCTGCCAGCCTGCTTCCACGTCAAATACGTCAACACCACATTCTCAAAAAGCTACGCGGGTAACTTCTCTCAAGCCGTTAAGGAAGAAAAAAACGCACCCGTGATGTTGTCTATCTTATTGACCAGTGCTTTCCTTCTGACAGTTGATCGCAATTTCGATGAATATATTCCACCACTGTTTCTTGAGGAGGGATTTGCTATCTCGACCATTGCGTTCCTCTCCATACCGGTATTCTCTGCTCAAGGACTCGGAGAATATCCCTCTGATCGCTTCCACCACCTGCAATTTAGGTCCCTCATAAATCTGATGCTGATCAGCACGTTTTTGCTCGTAATCCCTGCTTACATGGGCGGCGTTGCCTCGGTCATCGCAGTCATGAGTTTCTTCTTTATTTTCGGACTCGCTGGCACCATCGTCGAGAGCAAGCTCTAGGCTGAAATCCAAAGTGATGCGAGAGCTACAATCACATCGCTGATCAGTTGGGGCGACTGTCTAGGCGCCATCATCTGGTTTCTGGTTTCTGGTTTCTGATTTTTGGCCTCGCCCCAGGGACTTTCGATTACAGCTCGGCCACTTCAATGTTGGGCTTCTTAACGATTGGGTTATGCCTCGCGGCTCAACAATATCGGCTCCCGAGCTCCAGACTGGCAATTTTCAGATGACTTAACTCGTTTAAAGGTCAAGAAACTTGTACAAATTCCTCACAAATTCCTAACAAATTCCTAACAAATTCCTAACGAACTCTAACAGTTAGGCGAAGATCTAGATTCAAAGGAAGGTTTTGGTTGAATTAAGCCTCGACTGAGCTACCATCACCGGTGTGCTACACAAGTACAAACTGCGTCGCTTAGATCAAAGATCAGGGCGCGGGAAGAAGAACAAATAACCCAGTGGGCCGCGCTGTTTGATCAGCGTCCGGCCGGCAACTCGGAGAAATAACAATGGCAGTCAATGACCACGTAGACTTAGAGCAGTTCATAGCCGGGGTGGAAAAACGCAACCCACACCAAACCGAATTTATTCAAGCAGTGCATGAGGTTGCTGAAGACGTATTTGAATTTATTGCAGACAAAGAAAAATACCATCAGGCGCAAATCCTACGCCGAATGGCAGAACCAGATCGCGTCATCAGCTTCCGCGTTTGTTGGGAAGATGATAACGGTAATATTCGTGTTCAACGCGGCTGGCGAGTACAAAACAACAACTCAATCGGGCCTTACAAAGGTGGTATTCGCTTTCACCCGAGTGTCAACGAGAGTGTTCTGAAGTTTCTTGCCTTCGAACAAACCTTTAAGAACAGCCTGACTGGTCTACCCATGGGTGGCGGTAAAGGTGGCGCTAACTTTAACCCTAAGGGTAAGTCCGATAATGAAATCATGCGCTTCTGTCAGTCATTTATGACTGAACTTTATCGTCATGTGGGCGAAGATACTGACGTACCAGCCGGTGATATTGGCGTAGGTGCACGGGAAATTGGCTATATGTTTGGCCAGTACAAGCGCATCACTAACCGTTTTACTGGTGTGTTGACGGGTAAAGGTCTGCAATTTGGTGGCAGCCTGGTGCGTACGGAAGCCACCGGATACGGCGCGGTCTACTTCCTTCAAAACATGCTTGCCCATAAGGGTGACAGCATCGAAGGCAAGTCTGCAGTCATCTCAGGTTCCGGCAACGTCGCAACCCACGCGGCCGAAAAGATTCTTCAGCTCGGCGGCAAGGTCCTCACTCTTTCTGACTCAAAAGGGTTTATTCATGATCCCGATGGCATTACTCAAGAGAAACTTGAATGGGTGAAGAATCATAAGAATGTCGTCCGTGGGCCAATTTCAGCCTACACGGATGAGTTCAAGGGTGCTTCTTACCACGAAGGAGAACGTCCCTGGAATGTGACTTGTGATCTTGCGCTACCGTGTGCAACTCAGAACGAACTGCCCGGCGAATCTGCTGCAGTACTCGTCAAGAATGGCTGCATAGGTGTTTCTGAAGGCGCTAATATGCCAACAGATCTTGCTGGTCTTAAGGTCTTCAAGGAATCAGGCATCTGTTACGCACCAGGTAAAGCTTCCAATGCTGGTGGCGTGGCCGTTTCAGGCCTTGAAATGAGCCAGAACTCCGCTCGCATTAGTTGGAGTGAAGAAGATCTTCAAAATCACCTGAAAACCATCATGAAAGACATCCATGACAATTGTCTGGAATATGGTGATAAAGGTGATGGCACGGTTGACTATGTGAAGGGCGCTAATATTGCGGGCTTTGTGAAAGTCGCCGATGCAATGTTGGCTTTCGGCGTTGTCTAAGGCGTCTAACACACCCTAGGCTCGAACAGAAAATACCTGGTCAGTTCGCTGACCGGGTATTTTTTTGCCCTATTAATGAATAAATATCACAAATGCGTACTCACCATCGGCTATTTACCTTTGTTTATCGATAGTTACAATGTGTACTCGAATTTCCGGAGAAAACAATGAGCGAAGCGATCGCCCGACCAGACACTGAAATCCCAGACCCCTACGCCATGCCCCTTGAAGATGTTAACCCCCTCAAGGACGTGCTGTTCGAGAATAATGCGCATTGGGCGTACTTCGAACGCCTGCGAGCCGAGGACCCTGTACATTTCAGCGAAGACGAAGAGTTCGGTCGCTATTGGCATGTCACAAAATTTAAAGACATCATGGAAGTCGAAAAGAATCACGAGCTCTTCTCCTCTGAGGGCGGCATCACCATCGGCCCACCCTTAAACGCTCCCCCCGAACGACTTCAAACCCGTATGTTTATCGCTATGGATCCACCGACCCATGACGTACAACGTGCAACTGTTAGCCCAGTGGTTCAGCCAATCAACCTGGCAAAGCTTGAAAGCACCATCCGCGAACGGGCTGGCAAGATCTTGGATTCATTGCCTGTTGGAGAGACCTTTAACTGGGTAGACCTCGTTTCCATTGAGCTCACCACCCAAATGCTTGCGACTCTGTTTGATTTTCCTTTCGAAGATCGCCGCAAACTCACACGTTGGTCAGACGTCGCAACCGCAGCACCTGGCACACTGATTGAGACCGAGGAGCAACGTCGAGATGAGTTGTTAGAGTGCTTAGCGTACTTCACGAAGTTGTGGAACGAACGCGTTAATGCGCCACCCAGCAGCGACCTGATTTCAATGCTCGCCCACGGCGAAGATACCCGCGATATGGAACCCATGGAATTTCTGGGTAACCTAATCCTCCTCATCGTTGGCGGTAACGACACAACGCGCAACAGCATTACCGGCGGCGTTCTGGCCCTAAACGAAAACCCTGCAGAGTACGAAAAACTACGCGCAAAGCCTGAACTGATCCCCAACATGGTTGCTGAAATTATTCGTTGGCAAACACCTCTTGCCTATATGCGCCGCACCGCGAACGAGGATACGATTCTTGGCGGCAAGCAAATTAAAGCCGGTGATCGAGTTCTCATGTGGTATGTCTCTGGCAACCGCGATGAAGAAATGATCGATCGAGCCAACGAGTTCCTCATTGACCGAGAAAAAGCCAGACACCACGTGTCATTTGGTTTCGGTATTCATCGTTGCATGGGTAACCGTCTCGCAGAAATGCAGCTTCGGGTCATCTGGGAAGAGATCATGAAACGCTTCGACAAAATTGAAGTGATGGAAGAGCCTACCCGAGTGAAGTCGTCATTTGTTAAGGGTTATACTGAGCTTAATGTCCGCATCCACCCTAAAAAGTAGAACAGTTCAGTGGCTGCAGGTGCTATTCGCAAACCTCAGCCACTGACTTCGCTCATCCCACCCAGCGTTCAATTCTTAGAAAGACCGTGGCATTTTTAGAACGTGCTCACCGATAAAACTCAAAATGAGATTGGTTGAGATCGGTGCAATTTGATAGAGCCTTGTCTCACGGAACTTTCGTTCTATGTGATATTCCCGGGCAAAAGCAAATCCGCCATGGGTTTGCATACACACATCCCCCGCTCTCCAGGATGCTTCTGATGCGAGCATTTTGGCCATGTTTGCTTCGGCCCCAGCAGGTTCGCCTGCATCAAACATTCGAGCCGCTTTTTCGACCATAAGGGATGCAGCTTCAATTTCTGCATAACATCGAGCGATAGGAAACTGCACTCCCTGATTCTGTCCAATGGGCCGATCAAACACTACCCGGTCCCGTGCATAAGCACTGGCCTTATCAATAAAGTATCGTCCATCCCCAACACATTCTGCGGCGATCAGAATACGTTCTGCATTCATCCCATCAAGAATAACTTTAAACCCCTGGCCTTCTTCTCCGAGCAGGTTGTCAGCAGGAATCGTCAGGTCATCAAAAAACAACTCACATGAATGGTGATTGATCATTGATTCGATCGGTTGAATGGTCATTCCGTTTTTCTCGGCTTCATGCACATCAATGAGAAATGCTGATAAGCCTTCGGTTTTTTTATTGACCTCAGACTTTGGCGTCGTTCGAGCTAACAAGACCATAAGGTCGCTGTGCTCAATCCTTGATATCCAAACCTTTTGGCCGTTGATGACGTAATTATCTCCAACTCGTTTCGCGAAAGTTTTGAGGCTCGTGGTATCCGTCCCTGTCGTCGGCTCTGTCACGCCAAAACTTTGTAATCGAAGTTCTCCAGCGGCGATCTTTGGCAAGTAATAATTCTTCTGCTCATCACTACCGTGACGCAGCACTGACCCCATGACATACATCTGAGCATGGCAGGCACCAGCATGGGCTCCGGAGCGGCAAACTTCTTCCATCACTACCGATGCTTCGAGCACGCCGAGTCCTGCGCCACCATAAGCCTCAGGAATCAATACCGTGAGAAACCCAGAGGTGGTGAGCTCCTTCACAAATTCAGTTGGATAGCCGCGTGTAGTATCGAGCTTCAACCAATAATCTTCGCCATACTGTTCGCACAATTGACGCACAGAGTGACGGATCTCGATCAATTCAGGGGATTCAGCCATTAGGTTTCCAAACAATGTAAAGCGAGGAGTCTAACGTTTTTAGTCTGGGTTCGCTCAGAGATGGACCAGGTCAGAGAGCGCTATACCGAATAGGTTACTTTAACAGCACGATTAATTGCTTCAGGGCAATTGCTGTTGATCGTATTCTAAGTATAGTCAGGAGATCAAAAGCGGAAGGGGAACCGTCGTGCAGCGCTGGCAAATTGGTGACGTCACTATTACTAAAATTATCGAGCTGGAAGTGACCGGCGGAACGCGTTTTATCTTGCCCGACGCAACTCGAGACGCCGTCCAACCCATCTCTTGGCTACAGCCGAACTTTGCCGATGAGGCAGGAAACCTTGTTACCAGCGTACATGCTCTGGTGATTGAAACCCCGATTCGCCGCATTATCGTTGATACCTGCATTGGCAACGACAAACCACGCAATATCCCTAGCTGGAACATGCTACAACTACCTTTCCTCGAAGATCTGGGCAAAGCCGGTTACGACCGACTGCAAATCGATACTGTGCTGTGTACCCACCTCCATGTCGATCATGTCGGCTGGAACACCATGTGGCAGGACAATAGCTGGGTGCCTACTTTTCCGAATGCTGACTACCTGATGGCAGAACAGGAATTCAACTACTGGATCGCTCAAGACGAGCCAAACTTTGGTGACGTGATCGGCGATTCGGTTCGACCTGTGTTCGATGCTGGACTGGTTAAACTGGTGGACCTCAACTATCAAGTCTGTGAGGAAGTGTCGTTGGAACCGACGCTGGGGCACACTCCGGGTCATGTTAGTGTCAATATTCGATCGAAAGGTCATCATGCCGTCATCACCGGCGATTGTATTCACCACCCCTGCCAATTTGCTCGAAACGATTGGTGCAGCAGTGCTGATTACGATGCAAAAGAAGCTATGCAAACTCGAACTGAACTTTTTGAACGCCTGGTAGACAGCGAGACTCTGGTGATCGGCACCCACTTCCCGACTCCGACGGCAGGATATCTAAAAAGAGATGACGTGGCTTATTGGTTGGATACTGATATTGGCGACCAATTCATACCGGGCGATCAGCGTACTTCGACTCTGGATTAAAGTCCTGCTCCGCCAGGCTTTGGTTAGAAAGCGCCAACACCTGACCAAAACGATCCATGACAAATCGATTGTATAGC
>JBLHQQ010000064.1:0-10276 GCA_047625245.1 Candidatus Azotimanducaceae bacterium | reverse complement strand
CGGCAACGACCGCGATATCTGGTATTGCGCCAGTATCCACATTCAAACCCGAGGGCACATCTACAGCCAGCACCGGTATAAGGCTACTATTTATTGTCTCAATTGCTGCTTTATATGCGGGGCGCAAGGCACCTTTGAATCCGGTTCCGAGTAATGCATCTACCAGCACACTGGCAGGATCACATTGATCATCGGAGGGCAGCAGGTTTGCCCCAGAGCGTTCACAATATTTCAGCGCCGCTACACCATCCTTACCTAGCTTGTTGGTATCACCGATCGATATAACATCCGTCGCAATACCTTTCTCCGCCAGAATTCCGGCGACGATGTAGCCGTCTGCTGCGTTGTTACCGCTGCCGCAATAAACTCTTACGCACTCAGGGTCAGGCCATCGCCTGAACAGTTCATCGACGCAGGCCGAAGCTGCTCTACGCATCAGACTCAGACCTGGTATTCCTCGATCTTCGATCAATATTCGATCTAGCTCTCGTACCTGTTCCGCAAGGTAGACTAGCCCACTTGTTTGCCCGTTTATCGACGCACTAGAAATCTTTTCCATCGGTAGGAGGTAATCACAGAAGATCGTGGCATCATTATACGTGAACTAGGCCCTCCAACCTCGACTCTTTGATGAAACAATCGTGAACGAACATCTCTATCAGGAACTTGTCGAGTGGATTAATTTCTGGGCTGCAGGTGAGGGTTTTCAGCAGGTAGGTATTACCGACACCGATCTTGTCGATCATGAAGAACATCTCAATCTCTGGCTGAGTAAAGGCTATGCAGGAGAGATGAACTACCTTTCCGCCCACGGTATCAAACGCTCTCAACCGGCAGAGCTAATTCCCGGGACTGAACGGGTGATCTGCTTTCGACTCGATTATCTGCCGGAAGGGACAAAACCTGAGGACATTATTGCAACGGATCGGAAGGCTTACGTCGCGCGTTATAGCCTCGGGCGCGACTATCACAAAGTCATTCGCCAGAAACTAAAACGCATCTGGCAAAAAATCGAGGCTTACCTTGAACAACAAGGTCTCCCTTCAGCGGACGGCCGAGTGTTTACCGACAGTGCGCCGGTGCTCGAGAAGGCGCTGGCGCAAAAAGCCGGTCTCGGTTGGATCGGCAAAAATACGCTACTGATGAATCGTACGGCAGGGTCCTGGTTCTTCCTCGGTGAAATCTACACTAGCCTACCTCTACCAATGTCTAGTCCAAGCGTTGAGCAGCATTGTGGTACCTGTACTGCGTGTATCGACGTTTGCCCGACAAACGCGATCCTTTCACCCTTTGAGCTCGATGCTCGAAAGTGCATTTCCTATCTCACCATCGAACACCGGGGCAGCATTGACCCTAACCTCCGTGCTGCTATGGGCAACCGAATTTTTGGCTGTGACGACTGCCAGGTGTTTTGTCCGTGGAACAAATTTGCCCAGTACACAACGGAAGACGATTTCACACCCCGACACAACCTCGACAATATTGGGCTGCTTGAACTTTTTGCCTGGACTGAGGAAGAATTTCTGAGTCGCACCGAGGGGTCAGCAATTCGTCGAACGGGATTTGAGGGTTGGCAACGCAATATCGCAATAGCGCTAGGCAATGCGGATTACCAAGCTGAGATCGTTCAAACGCTTAACAACGCCCTTAAAGGAGCATCAGATCTGGTCGCTGAGCACATCAGTTGGGCAATCGAGCAGCAAAGACTCAAGAACGTCGTTCGCAACTAGCTACTCGAGGCTCTCTACTTAAAGCTCTCTACTTAAAGAAATGCTCACGGTAATGACGCAATTCAGCGATGGATTCTCGAATATCGTCGATCGCCCTGTGGGCTCCTTTCTTTTCCACGCCATCAGCAGCGGCGGGGCTCCAGCGGAACGCCAGCTCTTTCACGGTACTGACATCAATATTTCTATAGTGCAGATGAGCTTCCAGGGTCGGCATATATTTCACTAGAAACCTGCGATCCTGGCCAATTGAGTTTCCGCACAGCGGCGCTTGTCCTGGTTCAACAAAGCGTTTCACAAAATCCAGGGTCGCCTGCTCCGCATCCAGTTCAATCACGCCACTTTTTGCAATTCGCTCGAGTAATCCTGAGGCTGTATGGTGGCTGGTATTCCACTCATCCATACCATCCAACAAAGACTGGTCCTGGCGAATCACCAACACCGGACCCTCTTCCAAAACATTTAGCTCAGAGTCCGTGATAATGGTGGCGATTTCTATGATTCTGTCCACTTCCGGATCGAGTCCCGTCATCTCGAGATCCATCCAGATCAGATTTTCAGAGTAATTCAAGTCACTAGCGCCAAATTTAGGAAGGGCGATATTAGCGAATTTACGTGCTCTGGTCGCCCTAGATTGCAATTAACTCGTAATGAATGATCCCTGTCGCGTAAAATGCCTCCTGATTTCTTATTTCAAAACTCTATGTTGCCCTTAATTATTGAGCCAGAAGCGCTAGCGACGCATTTACACGACGTTCTATTGATCGATCTGTCACGGGAGGATACCTATTTGCAGGTTCACTTGCCCGGCGCTATCCACATTCGACCCCAGGACCTGGTCATTGGGACGCGACCGGCTGTGGGCAAGTTACCGACCCTCGATCAGCTAGAAGACTTATTCGGCAATATTGGCTACGAACGGGATCGGCACATTGTGGTCTACGATGATGAGGGAGGTGGCTGGGCTGGCCGAATGATTTGGACCCTCGATGTGATCGGCCACGAAAACAAGAGCTACCTGAACGGCGGCATCCATGCTTGGCTTGATGCAGGTTTAACCACCACACAGGAGATCGTTCATCCAACCCCAACTAACCCATCATTGACCATCGACAGGACCTACATTGCGTCTAAACAAGACATTCTGGACAGCCTTTCAGACCAAAGCCTGCAGATTTGGGACGCCCGGGGAGCTGACGAATACGCGGGTGCTCGAGCGGTTTCCCAGCGCGGCGGCAGAATCCCTGGTGCGGTGAATTTCGAATGGACTCGAGCAATGGATCCCGATCATCAGCTTAGGATTCGAAAGGACATCCGTGACCGACTCGCTGCAGTCGGCATTGATGGAAGTAAGAAGATCGCGACTCACTGTCAAACCCATCACCGCTCTGGATTCACATATCTCGTCGGCAAGAGCCTGGGCTTTGATATTCAAGCCTACGATGGCTCTTGGTCCGAATGGGGAAATGACCCAAATACACCTATAGAACAGGGCTAATTCATTGTTTATCCTCCTGCAGAAAATCCTGCCGCAACATATGCTTTCTCGAATGGTCGGTTGGGTCGCTGCAAGCCGTCTTAAGTGGATCAAATACTGGTTTATCAGTTGGGCAATTCGTCGCTACGACATCGACCTTAAAGACGCCCTTGAACCAAACCCAGATTGTTACCCTTCATTCAATGCGTTTTTTACTCGAGCGTTGAAACCAGGCACCAGACCCATAGAAGGCAATTTTTGTAGCCCCGCAGATGGGGCCATTTCTGAATCCGGTGATATCGTCTCAGGGCAAATTCTTCAGGCCAAAGGCATCGACTACAGTATCGAGCAGCTGATGGCTGGAGGAGATCACAGTGTTTACGAGGGGGGGTCTTTCGCCACTGTTTACCTCGCGCCCAGAGACTACCATCGGGTCCATTGCCCCGTGAACGGTCGGTTGATCGCTGCCCGTTATGTACCTGGAAAACTTTTCTCGGTAAACCAACAAACCGCCGACGCCATACCCAATTTATTCGCCATTAATGAACGTCTTGTAATGGAGTTTGATACCGAATCAGGACCAGTCGGATTGATTATGGTCGGCGCCATGATTGTTGCTGGGATTCAACCAGTATGGCGGGACGTTCCTTACCCAGCTCGTCGCTTGCTTGAGGAAAACATAATGAACTCTGTTCGCGACAACACCTTTAAAGCTGGAGATGAACTCGGACGTTTTTTAATGGGTTCAACGGCGATCGTCGTCACTGCAAAACGACTTGGCCTTAAACACAAGGCGGGGGATGTTGTCCGAATGGGAGAATCACTCCTCGCTTAGATCACATCAGTAATCTGATCTACGCCAATCAACAACATCAGCAAACGATCTACCCCAAGTGCTACGCCCGCACATTCGGGCATCTTCGGAAGTGCCTTCAGCAGCTCAGTATCGGGCTCGATTTCTGGCAAGCCTCGAGACCGTCTTATGCGATTGTCACGAGCCATCCGCTGACGAAGTTCAAACCCATCTCGCAGCTCATCATAGCCGTTGGCGAGCTCATAACCTTTCCAATACAACTCCGTCCGCATAGAAACCTGCACATCACCAACCTGTATGACCCTGGCGAGGGAAGACTGACTGGCAGGAAATCTCGTCACAAAAGTGGGCTCGACGAGGTCTGCCTCGACTCCGAGAGAGAACAACAAATCTAATAGGTCATTCCGCTCACCATCATCTTGAATCGTTAAGTGCTGCAAATCATGAGGAAACTGCTTTTCTGCGAGAGACCTCAATTCATCCATCTCCACCTGATGTGGATTAATGCCGAATCGGTCTTTGAATAAGTCTTCGTAGGGCAGGGTGACTGGTGCTATCGGCTCTAACCCGAAGGCTGATTGAAGACCGCAAAACAGCTCTACAAGCTCTTTCATTAAATCCTCAAGTGAGAAGCCCGGCTGATACCATTCAAGCATGGCAAATTCTGGGTTATGTTTTTTACCGGATTCTCCTTGACGAAAAACCGGCCCCAGGCTGTAGATGGCGCCAGCGCCATTCGCCAACAATTTCTTCATCGCGAATTCTGGAGAGGTTTGTAGATATTGCGGGCTTGTGCCATCACCGACCGAGAAGCTGGCAATATGGGTGTCGGTAACAGTATGGGAAGCAAGCAACGGAGTACTGACTTCCAATACATCCTTGGAGTAGAAAAACTCTCGAATAAACCTGTAAAGCGTGGCACGCTCTACCAATATCGGTGGGTTGGTGCTCAGCTCTTGGCCCGACCCTGGTAATCGCCTGTACGGGTATCGACTTTGATGACATCGCCTCGATTAAGAAATAGTGGTACTTTTACGACCGCACCAGTGCTCAATGTGGCGGGTTTCGAGCCGCCTTGGGCCGTATCACCTTTCAAACCCGGATCGGTCTCAGTCACTTCAAGCTCAATAAAGTTGGGCGCTGCGACATTAATGGGGTTTTCATTCCAGAGCACAACGGTGTATTTTTCGGTTTCCTTTAGCCATTGCTTGCAATCGGCAACCGCCGTCTCGTCTGCAGCTAGCTGCTCATAACTGCCGTCGGTTTTCATAAAATGCCAGTAGTCGCCGTCGGAGTAGACATACTCCATTTCATAATCCATGACATCGGCGGCCTCAAGAGACTCGCCAGATTTAAAGGTTCGTTCCCATACTCGACCCGTAATCAGATTGCGCAACCGAGCGCGATTAAATGCCTGGCCCTTGCCAGGTTTTACAAACTCGTTCTCAAGAATCGAACAGGGATCCCCTTCCAACATGACTTTGAGACCCGACTTGAATTCATTGGTAGAATAGGTCGCCATCAACTTTCTCTTATCAATTTCAGCAGTCGCGTATGATACCTATAACTGATCTAAGTTGGCAGGGGCATTCCTGGCAGAGTCTTCTATCCAGATCGATTCGGACGAGTTCAGAACTGGCTACCGCGCTAGATATCTCGATCGACGCGGTCGACACCAACTTCCCGTTGAACGTTCCACTACCGTACTTAGCCCGCATTGAGCGAGGCAACCCCACCGACCCCCTTCTGTTGCAGGTGCTTGCGACCTCCCATGAGCTGGATCAATCGGAGTCTGGTCTCACTTCCCCGTTGCAGGAAGAGCATTTCACTCGAGGCTTTGGCTTGATTCAAAAGTACGCGGGAAGGGTTCTGGTCATTACCACTGGGAGTTGCGCCATCCATTGTCGATATTGTTTTAGGCGTCACTTTCCCTATGCGGAAACCCAGGCCAGCACCCATGATTGGATGGAGCTACTGAAAAACCTGGCAGAAGACGAAAGCATTTCCGAAGTCATTTTGAGTGGTGGTGACCCATTGATGCTGAAAGATAGGCGATTAGCTTGGATCGCAGATGAGCTAGGGAAAATCCCTCACATCACCACATTACGGATACACACAAGACTGCCCATTGTGATCCCTCAGCGAGTGACCGATGATCTGACAGACTGGATAAGAAACAGCTCTCTTAACATCGTGTTCGTTACCCACGTCAATCACGGTAACGAGATTGACGTGGGTGTGCGGGCTGCGATGAAATTGCTGCGAGCAGCCAACACCACATTGCTCAACCAAAGTGTATTGCTTTGCGGAATCAACGACACCGTTCACGATCTTGAGCATCTATCCAGATCATTAATGGAGGCAGGCATATTGCCTTACTACTTGCACTTGATGGATCCTGTGTTGGGGGCCGGACACTTCAACGTAGACGAATCAATCGGCATTCAATTGATTTCGGAGCTGCGACAACGTGTACCTGGTTACCTAGTGCCGCGGCTCTCAAGGGAAGTGCCGTTTGAAACCGCGAAACGGATTATCGCCTAATCGTTGCCCGCCTTCTAATTTGCTATAGTATTCTGCTGACGGACCAACATTCCCGGACATGAACAACAATAAACCAGTAAGACTGCTGATTCTCGAGGAATCCCAGAATCGGGCTGAAGAGCTAATTGTATTGCTCCGGAATTCCGGTCGTGCCACCCGCGCCCAGCAAATAAAGTCGAAAACGAATCTTGCAAAATTGCTCAAGAACCAAACCTGGGATCTGCTGCTTGGTTGTGACGAGGCCAATGACGTCAAGATGATCGATGCCCTAAATGCCATTCGAGAACAAGAAAAAGATATCCCCATCGTCATGATCGCCTTGGATCGAAATCCGGAAAGCATTACTGAAGGTCTTCGTTGGGGCCTACAAGACGTCGCGTTACAAGATGATGACGAACGTTTGGTGCTGATTATTGAACGGGAGTTAGCAAACCTCGAGCACCGGCGCCAAAGACGCCGAGCAGAGGTAGAAGTCCGGGAGATTGATCGACGCAACCAACTATTACTCGCCAGCTCTGCTGCTGCGATCGCGTACGTTCATGAAGGTATGCACATCTATACGAATAGCTCCTACGCAGAGCTTTTCGGTTACCAAGAGCCGGGTGATTTTGCCGGTATTCCCATCATCGACCTGGTTGCCAGTGAAGATCAGAACAAGTTCAAAATTTTCCTCAAATCCTTCAATGACAATGAAACTGTGACCGGTGAATTTTCCTGTGTTTGTACCGACGGCTCTACGGTCCCTAGCACCATGTCTTTATCTCCCGCCAGTTACGACGGTGAACCCTGTACCCAGGTGATCATTAATGCACTAGTGAGCCAAAACGACAATGAAATAGCCGATCGAATCAAAAAGATATCAAGCCAGGATTTGCTAACGGGTCTGTACAATCGCAACTTCTTTATGGAGCAACTAGATTCCGCCGTCGACGAGGCAACCGAGGGCGGAAAGTCACGTATTCTTTTTTACATCAATATCGATGATTTTTCTCGAACCCGCACCAATGCTGGAATTTCAAGCACCGACCTGATTCTTCGCGACTTGGCTGCACTCATCAGAACCAACACACCAGACGAACATCTAGTGGCGCGATTTGGTGATGATGTACTGACTCTAATATTTGATGACAGTGACAAAGATGAAGCTTCATGTCTTGCCGAATTGTTACGTAACACAGTGGAAAGTCACGTGTCTGAAATCTCCGGAAAATCCTATCAGCAAACCATTAGCATCGGTTTATCATTAATCTCTGAGAACGCACCTTCAGCAGAAGAAATTGTGTCCAGGGCACACCGAGCCCAGACCGGAGTCACAGAAGGCAACGGTGTCAATTTCTATCAAGCAGCACAGGTTCAAGTGGGAGAAGATGGCCAGTCTCTTACTAGCGAAAATATCAAACACATGGTTCGAACCGCGATTGAAAATAACTCTTTCCGGTTGGTGTTCCAACCCATAATCAGCCTACATGGGGATGACGACGAACAATTTGAGGTGCTTCTTCGTCTGCTTGATCAGGACGGCAATGAGATTTTCCCTGGTCAGTTTTTAGGCCCAGCTGAAGATGCTGGTTTGTTGGAAAAGGTAGATCGTTGGGTGATTCTGCAGTCTATTAAAATGTTGTCTGAGCACCGTGCCAACGGCAGTAAAGCGCGACTGTTTATCAACCTTACACATCGATCGATGTCTGATGAGACCTTTCTACCCTGGATGAGCGTTGCGCTAAGAGCCGCGCGGCTGACGAGCGATGCCATTATCTTCCAGATACACGAGAACGATGCGACCTCCTATATCAAACAAGCTACGAAGTTCACTAAGGGAGCTGCAGAACTACACTGCAAAACGTCAATAAATCATTTTGGTTGCTCGTTGAACCCTTTCAATCTTTTGAGACATTTAACGCCAGACTATGTAAAGCTCGATGGATCCTTCGCTCAAGAAATCGAGAACGACGAAGAAAAGAAAGCTGAACTGATGCATATGGTGAAGTCATTGCAATCGGCTGGCGTTTTGACCGCCATCTCTGGTGTTGAAAGTCCAAATGTGTTGCAAACTCTTTGGATGACAGGGATGAACTTCATTCAGGGGTTTTATATCTCTCCGCCGCTCGAGACCATGGACTACGACTTCGCCAGCGAGGACCTCTAGCTCATCGCTTAGTCCAGCTCTTAGTCCAGCTCCGAAAACTTGCTAGTGTCACGGTCGCGAATCCCCATCAAATAGAGAATGCTATCTAGCCCAAGATTTGAGATCGACTGCTCGGCATTTTCCTTCACAATAGGCTTGGCATGAAAAGCGATCCCAAGTCCAGCGGCCGCCAACATGTCGAGATCATTTGCTCCATCTCCCACAGCGATTACTTGCTCAAGAGAGATATTTTCTAACGCCGCAAGATCTCTTAATAGCTGGGCTTTTCGAGCCGCATCCACGATCGGGGAAAGCACGCGCCCCGTCAGCTTGCCGTCAGCAATTTCGAGAACGTTGGCATACACATAGTCGACGCCAAATTTTCGCTGCAAGTTTTCGGCGAAATAACTGAATCCACCCGAAAGGATCGCGGTTTTGTATCCTAGGCCATTAAGGGTCTGGAACAAATGTTCGACACCTTCAGTCAATGGCAGTGATGCCGCCACCTCCTCTAACGTCGATTCTGGCAATCCTTTCAAGCAGGACACTCTTTCGACAAGACTGTCCTGAAAATCTATTTCGCCGCGCATTGCCCGCTCGGTGATTGCCACAACTTTCTCTTCAACGCCCGCCGCTTTCGCTAGCTCATCAATCACCTCTGTCGTAATCAAAGTAGAGTCCATATCAAAGGCAACCAGACGACGATTGCGGCGATATAGTGTGTCTTCCTGAACGGCAACATCGATATCGAGCTCACTACAAACCGCCATAAGCTCGGAACGAAATCGCAACGGATCTGAAGGCTGTCCTTTCAACGAGAACTCGACACAGGCTTTTGATATTTCATCATTCTGTTGCAGTGGCACTCGGCCCGACAATCGAACAATGGTGTCAATATTCAAGCCATTACTGGCAACCACCTCACTCACCTTGGCGATATGATTAGCTTTTATCCGCCTTGCCAACAGTGTGAGGATAAATCGAGACCGACCTTGCAAGCCTACCCATTCATCATAGCTGTCCTCTGAAACAGGGCTGAATTTGATGCCGACACCCAACTCATGAGCTCGAAACAGCACTTCTTTTAGAATCGAATTGGAGTCGACAGGAATGTTGATCAGTATCCCCAGAGACAGATGGTTATGAATAACCGCCTGTCCTATATCCAAAATATCGATATCAAAATCACCTAACAAACGAGTGATGGCCGCTGTCAACCCGGGCTTGTCTTCCCCCGATATATTTAACAAAACAAGTTCAGTCACAAAGATAGTCCGACTGGAATCAAGACGGCATTATCCTTTAATCGATGAGTAATAAAAATGCTAAAGCGCCTGTTATAATGTGACGATTCATATTCCCGCAGAGCGCAATGTTAAGTACGCCGCGAATTCGACTAATCTTGCTAGCAATCCTACCGATTGTCGTGAGCGCCATGGTGATGTCTGTTGTTGTGACTACCGTGACTGAAAAGCGCATGCAGGCTCAGAATGAGCAGTTTTCTCGTACATTAACTTCGTATCTTGCCATGACAATCGCCGAGCATCTGGTCAACAACGACGCCCTGGGGATTAATGTTCTGCTTAGCC
>JBLHQQ010000063.1:0-10449 GCA_047625245.1 Candidatus Azotimanducaceae bacterium | reverse complement strand
AGAGCGCGGTCATTGAATTCTTCGGCGCTAATGCGAGTTTTGAGTCCCAGTTCCCCGGTTGGTTTAGTGCGGACCATATTAATTGAACCGCCTTCCGCCGGGGCGGCTGTAAAGGTACCTTGAGGGCTCCGTGCGATCTCGATTCGGTCGTAATCAAATAGTGTTTGGTATTGTCCAGCATGGGTGCCGACATAAACGCCGTCGATGGACACCGTGACTGCTGGTTCAAAACCATTTGACGAATTGCTGGAGTGAATGCCACGCAGACTTATAGCAGCCCCCTGAGGTGAGCCTCTAATCGATTACGAGAGCAGATAGCCTTCGAGGTCTTCCAGTCTGCGTCTGTAGGTGGATTCTATTTCCGCCTGATCGAACACCGTGACAGAAGTTGCAGACCATTGAAGATCCTCTAATATGAAACATGCTTCTGTAGTTTGAGTTTTTAGCGGAATGGGTGTGGATTCAATAGACTCGGCCGCAGACACGATAGGTGCACATAAAACGGTAGAGGCACAAACAAAAGTTAACAACGGCAGGTGACGCAACGCGCATCTCATGAATTCGCTCGATCAGATTATTGTTATATAAGAGAAGTCTATCGGGATGATAAGCCGCGAGGCGCAGTGCAAGCAATGAGGGCGGCGCGGGTGCGTCGCCCTCGTTTATTACATTGCTGGTTTTGCACCAAGTGTTTAACCGTTGGAGGGGTTTGTTGCCAACTGTTTAACGCCAGAACTTTGTTTTCGGTTCAGCATCTGACATATCGAGTACTTCGTCAGCCCGGTCGATAAAATCTTCTGCTGAGAACTCATGGCCCATATCGATGCCGGTGTTGGCATAGACCATATCGCTCGCAAATTTGCCGCGTGCGGCCTGAATGATGCGACCATTTGGTGCGTCCTGGGAGGCCAAATAGAGAATGACCGGGCTAACCAGCGAAGGGTGGTTGCGGGGATCAGGTTTGTCCGGGTCAATTTCACTACCCGGGACGCTGGCGGTCATTCGTGTCGCGGCCCCTGGGGACAGGCAATTGGTATGGATATTGTGGGATGCACCCTCTCGGGATAGGTTGTTCATCAAGCCCACCATGCCCATTTTTGCCGCGCCATAGTTGGATTGACCAAATGAGCCGAGAATGCCAGAAACTGAAGCGGTGAAAATCACTCGACCATAGTTCTTCTCGTACATGATGGGCCAGGCGTGCCAGGTAACGTAGGCGCTGCCATTTAAATGCACATTCACCACGAGGTCCCATTCTTCTAGGGTCATTTTCTTGAAAGACTTGTCCCGCAGAATTCCGGCGTTATTGACGAGGATATCCACGGTACCAAATTCGGCGACCGCGGTTTCGACGATACGTTTTGCACCTTCCTTGTCTGAAACAGAGTCTTTATTGGCGACGGCGGCACCCCCTGCGGCTTTAATTTCGGCCACGACGAGATCCGCTGCGTCGCTTTGACCTCCGCCGTCGACACTGCCACCCAGGTCATTGACGACAATTTTAGCACCATGTTTGGCTAGCAATAGTGCGTGTTCGCGACCTAAACCCCCGCCTGCGCCTGTGATAATCGCAACTTTTCCTTCAATACCTTCAACACTCATCGAACTTTCCTCCAGATATAAGTCAATCTAACGTGGGCGTAAAATAAAGCATCCTGCAGGCTGAATCCACTGGCTCAGACCTGACTGATGGGTAAATGGGTAAGAGGTAACGCAGTTCGATAAATCAAACGACTGAGGGCAAAGCTGGTTTGGAGTCCTTCCACGCCTCGAAGGGTCAGTAGCTTTTCTTTCAGAAAGCTGTGATAAGCATCTAAATCCGGCGCGACGACCCGTATCAGATAGTCATGACCTCCGGAAAGTGCATAACACTCCATGACTTCGGGGAACAGCGTCAGGCCCGACTCGAACTCCGGAACAACTTGGTCGTCCAGCCGTTTTAGGCTCAGTTCGACGAAAGCATTCACCGCTAAGCCCACTTGCTTATGGTTGAGTAGGGCCACGTATTGCTGGATAACCCCTGAGCTCTCGAGGTTTTGAACCCGGCGAGCGCAGGGCGTTTGGGTGAGATTCACGCGATCGGCGAGTTCGACCATGCTGAGTTTTGCATTAGCCTGCAGATGTTTGAGAATTTGTAGGTCTGTTTTATCCATTAGAAGCCTGATTCGACGATATCACTAAAAAGTATGAAAAAATATTAATAAAACACTATATATGGTTAGTTTAAAGGCTACAAATTAATGAATTACCCTCAGAGTATTTTTGTAGAATATGCGCCTGATGTTCCGATATAAGATCAGCCGATACTTGATCTACCCACACTTGATTTACCAACTAGAGACTAACGTGATGATTGATAACCCGATGGGAACTGACGGCTTCGAATTTATTGAATACACTTCTGCTGACCCTGCTCATTTGCGAGTTTTGTTTGAGAGGATGGGGTTTCCGGTTACTGCCCGGCATCGCAGTAAGGATGTGACCCGTCACTCCCAGGGTGATATCAATTTCATCATCAATGCGGAATCCGACAGTTTTGCCCAGTCTTTTGCTGGTGCCCACGGACCATCAATTTGCGCGATTGCGTTTCGGGTAAAAGATGCCAGGGCCGCTTTTACGCGCGCGATCGAAATGGGCGCAACACCGGTTCAGGACAATGTCGGTCCGATGGAGCTGAATATTCCTGCCATCGAAGGCATTGGTGGCAGCCGCCTGTATCTTGTGGATCGCTACGGCGCCAATACCATCTATGACGTGGACTTTGAGGCGGTCGAGGTTGATCCATCGGTGATGCCCACGGGACTCACCTATATCGATCACCTCACCCATAATGTGAATCGCGGCATGATGAGTAAATGGGCTAAATTCTACGAGAATCTGTTCAACTTTCGAGAAGTGCGATTCTTTGATATCGAAGGACAACAAACTGGCTTAACCAGTCGGGCCATGGCCAGCCCATGCGGAAAAATCCGTATTCCAATCAACGAATCATCCGATGATAAGTCACAAATCGAGGAGTATTTGGCTGAATACAAAGGCGAGGGGATTCAACATATCGCCCTTGGAACCGATGATATTTACGCCTCGGTTGATGCAATCCGCAACAATCAGGTGTCCTTCCAACAAACCCCAGACACCTACTTTGACGGTATTGCCGCGCGAGTTGATGGTCACCAGGAGGATGTGAAGCGTCTTCAAGAGCGGGGAATTCTTATCGACGGTAACTCGAAGGATGGCATTCTTTTGCAGATTTTCACTGAGAACCAAATCGGGCCCATCTTCTTTGAATTGATCCAGCGGAAAGGTAATCAGGGTTTTGGTGAGGGTAATTTCCAGGCGCTATTTGAGTCGATAGAAAGAGATCAGATGCGCCGGGGTAAGCTTTAAACCAGTTTGACTCGCAGACGCGTGGCTTCAAAATGTCGGGTGATGCGTGGGTGACAAACGGTTCGCTATTGTAGGAGTCGAGATATATTTCTAGTTTATGTTCCGATTTATGATTTTTCATTTTTAGAGCCTTGCCCGTTGGAGGAGGCCATTTAATGATAAATAGCGCGGGTAAAGTGCCGACGTGCTTCACGTTTTTTGGACGAACTGCTAACATTTTCCTCATGTAGCCGCCGGTGTAGTCCTGAATTCAGGCGTTCTATTATGAAATCCGGGGCGGAGCCCCGGGGATTAGGATAGAAAGTCCGCTGTCGTTTTTACAGAGTAAAGTCTCCCGTCAGCATTAAATTAACGAATTCCGCTCGTTGATCATCATCTAAAAGTTCGCAAATCGCGACGATAGACTTGGCAGTTTCTTCGTTAAGTTGTTCGGTGGCTCGAGTACGTCCCGCAAGCTCCGTTCGACAGTCCTCAAGGGTTGGCGTACCTGTTTCCATAAGAGCAGCAAGTCCCGCGATGGTGCGCTTCTCGTCTAGTGCAGCCTGTTCTCTTTCGGTCTTAAGCTGATTGAGAACGGTTGCCATGCGGCGCACTTGATGTTCATCTAGATCAAGGTTGTGAGCTAGATACCGCAGAGGTCTTCGAACACCAAAGCTGGCGCCACGATGGCCATGCCAACGGGTTTGCATATAATTTTCTTTAACTAAAGCTTCAGGGGAAGTTGAACGGGTGTTGCAGTTTCCTGCGAAAGCGTGGCGCATAGGCCAGCAAAGAGATCGATGTCTCATGGGTAATCCTCCATTTATTGGGGTATCACTGGGGTCTAGCCTCCAGTGTTTATTTGTTTCGGCTATCGCTCGAAACAACAGTAACGTTACGCCTAAATCTTCCTATGCTCAATCTTCTTTTACTCAATACGGGAATACCGTGTTATTCAGATTTTCGAACTCGCATTAGACCTTCCTGCATGACAGAAGCAACAAGCACGCCTTCGCGATTGTAAAAGGCGCCTCGATTAAAACCGCGCGCGCCTTCAGAATTGTTGGTTTCTTTGGTGAACAATAACCAGTCTGCTACTGAAATGTTTCGATGAAACCAGAGTGCGTGGTCCAGGCTTGCCATTTGTATATCGGCCCGCGAATGCTGCTCCTGGTGGGGCAGAAATGAGGTGCTGACAAACCCCATATCTGAGGCATAAGACAATAGCTGTTGATGGTAGCGCTGGGGTTCAGGAACCGTGTTCCGAAAGCGTATCCAGACTGGGTTTTCAAATCGGTTTTTCTGGGGTTCTGCCAATTGCGCTGCAGAGCGAATTTCAAAGGGTCGCTCCCTTAGCATCCAGGGATGAGTGACGCCATTTCGTTTCGCGACCACCACATCATCTTCTAAATCCTCCGGTTGAGGAACATCCTGCATCGACATTTGGTGCTCTAAGCCAGCTTCGACGACCTGAAACGACGCATCCATACTGAAAATCGCCTCGCCTTTTTGTATTGCCACCACGCGCCTTGTGGTGAAGCTGCGCCCATCACGAATACGATCGATGCGATACAGTACAGGAACCTCGGGACTGCCTGGTCGAAGAAAATATCCGTGCGCCGAATGACAAGTTCGATCGGGCTCTACGGTGTTGTTCGCAGCAGAAACTGCCTGGGCCAGTACCTGGCCGCCGAATAAACGTTGCAGATGCATCGAATCGTTTTGGCCTCGATAGAGGTTTGCGTCGATGGTTTCCAGATCCAAAATTTTTAGCAGCTCGTCTGCGACATCGATTGAGTTATTCATTTTGGCTATTCATTGAGTCTTTTTATTTAGGAACGGCGCTCACGGCGATGGTGTCGTCGATAATTTTAATGGGGTAAGTTTTGATCGGCTCGAAAGCCGGTGGTGCTTGAACACTGCCGTCATCAAGGGCGAATTCGGCGCCGTGATATGGGCATGTGATACAGCCGTCTCGAAGAAATCCACCTTCCAGGCTAAACTCAGCGTGGCTGCAAAAATAGGCCACGGCATAGTATTTACCTTCATGCTGACAGAGCAGAATTTCTTCTCCATTTAATTCGACGTATAGCTGCCCACCTTCGGACAATTCGCTTTTAGCGGCGACGACATAGAACTCATCAGACATGCTTAGCTTCCATCAATAGGTTCACTTCCAGGCGAACACGGGTTGGTCGAAATGTGCAACACGGGTTTCATTGCCTAGCAAACAAACCTCTCGGAATTGATAGAGCATTGCAGCTGTAGGTGAATAGATCACATCATCCAGATAATTCATCGACAGGACCTCTCTGTCACTCTCGGGGATGCGCTCAAGGTTAGGCGAATCAAGCCGCATTAACTGTGAAAAACTAAACATATGAATTGACTCAACCTCGTCCGGTGAAGCGACTAAATCCGCAGGCGTTGCATTCGACCAAAAAATCACCGGCGTAATGACATATCCGGATCGCGTTGGATAAACATCAAGCGTGCCTAGAATGTCCTTAGCGGGCAGATCAAGCGCAACCTCTTCCTCAAGTTCTCGTCTCGCAGCCATCAGGACCGTTTCTCCTGGGTCTACTCGGCCTCCTGGTAGTGCCCACTGCCCGCTATGAGCATTTAATCTCGGCGTTCGACGAGTCACGATCAAACAGGCTTCTCCATCATGATTGACCACCGTAAGAGCCACGGCCGCCTTGGCAGGATCACCGGTTACCGGAACGCGGGACGGCTTAAACTGGTCAAGCCGGCCCTGTAGTAAACCCCTTAACTCAATTGTGTAGTCAACAACACTCACGTCCTTGGACTCCTGAATGATTAGGCGGTCCGCATATCGGGCAACTTATAATTCTGCTCATCTAGCTGGGCGCGAATGGTTTTCTTGTCGATCTTGCCCGTTGAAGTCTGGGGTATCTGCTCGACAAAAATCACGTCATCTGGCAGCTGCCATTTGGCGAAGATCTCTCCGCAGTGGGCCAGAATAAGATCCGTCGTCACGTTGGAGCCGGCGACCAGTATCACTAAAGCCACAGGGCGCTCGTCCCATTTTGGATGGGGTCGGGCGACAACTGCGGCCTGGGACACTCCCTCGAGGGCGACAATATGATTTTCTAAATCGACAGAGGAAATCCATTCGCCACCTGACTTAATCAGGTCTTTGGATCGGTCGGCGATGATCAGGTATTCCTCAGAGTCAATCTTGGCAACATCTCCGGTCACGAGCCAACCGTCATGAAATTTATCGGGTTGTGGGTCATTGTAATATTCCGCTGCAATCCAGGGGCCACGAATGAGAAGCTCGCCTACCGTTTCACCATCATGGGGCAGAGCGTTCCATTCATCGTCGAAAATTTCGATTTCAAGGCCCGGCATTAAAAGACCAGCCTTGGCAATGTTTTCGAATTGTTGGTCCTCGGTGAGCCTGAGATGTGATCGCTTGGCAACCTTGCGCGATAGGGTGCCGAGTGGATTAGTTTCTGTCATGCCCCAGCCCTGGACCATCTCGACATTCATAGTGTCAAAATACCAACGCATCAGAGAAATGGGAGGTGCAGAGCCGCCGCAGGTGAGGCGCGTCAACTTGCTTAGGTCGTAGTTTTTACCTTGTTCGGATTCCAGAATTGCCCGCACACCTTGCCAGATGGTGGGTACTCCAGCAGATATGGTGACTTCTTCATCGGACATGAGCTTGATCAGGCGATCCGGCGTCATGAATTTATGGGGCAGCACCTGTTTGCAACCTAACATGGAAGCCGCGAAGGGTAGGCCCCATCCCATGGCATGAAACATTGGCACAATGCCGCATAGGGAATCCAAGGCAGACAGAGACATCGCGTCGGTCATTGCTTGGGTAATCGTGTGCAAATAAGTCGATCGATTGGTGTACATGACGCCCTTGGGTTTACCGGTAGTGCCGCTGGTGTAACACAACCCCATGGGTGAATTTTCGTCGATTTCCGGCCAATCAAATTTTGTCTCTTCGTCAGCAATGAATTCTTCATAATCTATCTGGTGTTTAAAGCCTGAATCTCCACCTTCGCCGTGGCGACAAACGATGAGTAATTCGACGGTCGGGATCTTATCTAATAAGGGTTCGAGAAGAGGTAATAAGTCCTCGTCCGCAAAGATGACGCGGTCCTTGGCGTGATTGATGATGTATTCGAGGTCAGTCGGGGACAGCCGAATGTTTAAAGTATGCAGCACCGCACCCATTGAAGGCACCGCCTGATACAACTCAAGATGACGGTAGTTATTCCACATAAAGCTGGCGACTCGATCGCCGACTTTAATGCCATGTTTGGTTAACGCATGAGCAACTTGATTGGCACGATTCCAGGTCGTTCGTAAGGTTTGGCGATGCGTACCATTTTCTTGCATGGTCACAATTTCTTCATTCGGATCGAGAGTGGCACCTCGACCAAGAATTCGCGACATGATCAACGGCGTTTTTTGCATGGTCATCTTCATTTTCTCGCATCAATTTTTTGCGGGGCTAGAATAGCGGAATCTGCGGGGCTGCGGCAGACTTTATTTTGCGCATGGCGAGTGGTAGGGATTCATTTTTCGCCGAGTTTTCTCGACCTTTTCTGATCTTATCAACTGGTCATCAAGCGTCCACATAGCTCATCTGCGGTTGCGCTCAGAATTGTTATCACGCACTATCTGAGGCGGGTGAAGCAGTGATTTTGCGGCGCCACCGAGGGAAAAACGAATATGTCAGAAGTGATATCGACTGGCCAGATACCAGCCCATGAACATCGGCTGAGTTGGTCCGTCATTACGTCCTACAGCGCGCCAGGCGTGGGTGCCGGGTATATGTACCTGTTACTCAGCCTTTATATTATGAAGTTCTCAACGGATGTTTTGCTGATTGCGCCAGCGGTGATGGGCACCATATTTGGTGTTTCCCGAGTTTGGGATGCCGTTTCTGACCCCCTCGTCGGTTATCTTTCAGACCGAACCAAACACCCCCTTGGCAGACGCCGGCTTTGGCTTTTGTTGAGTATTTTGCCCGTCAGCGCAGGTTTCATCATGGTGTTTTCGCCACCAGATTCCCTAACGGGTATGTCCTTAATAGCCTGGATGGCGGTTGGAGTGATCGGTTTCTATTCGGCGATGACGATATTTATTGTGCCCCATATGTCTCTGGGCCCTGAACTCACATCAAATTATCACGAGCGTAGCCGTCTATATGGATTACGCCACGCCGCTTTTACCATTGGCTCCATTTTGGCTGTGGGCAGTATGGCGCTGCTTTTTAATGCCGAGCAAGAGAGCGGGCAGGCGGTTCGAGAACTGGCCTTTGAACTGAGTGTAATTGCAGCGCTGGTGACTGCCGGTTTGATTCTCTTCGCGGTGGTGCGATTGCGAGAGCGACGGGATTTCCAAGGTCGTGTAAACGAAAGCCCCTTTGGGGCCTTCAAGGACGTCTGGCGAAACAAACACGCACGACTGGTGCTCGTTGTGTCGTTTATTGAAAATACTGGTAGCGCTGTAATTGGCCTCTTAACGCTATATGTTGCTCAGTACGTGGTTGGAAGGCCAGAGCTTGCGGCACCCATTATCCTAACTTATATGATCCCATCCACCCTTTCGGTGCCTATGTGGGTTCCTCTGTCGAGAAAGTTTGGCAAGATTAAGTTATGGATATTCTCGATGCTGCTAACAGGTCTCTCCTTTGGCGCAATGTTTATGCTGCCTTTTATCGATATGGGAGATCGCACCACGCTCATTTTTGTCGCGGCATTTTTTGCGGGCCTTGCTGCGGGTTGTGGAGGCACGATTGCCCCGAGTGTCCAAAGTGACATTATTGACTATGATGAGTACCTGACTGGTGAGCGCAAAGAGGGTTCGTACTTTGCGGCCTTTAATTTTGTTCATAAAAGCGCCATCGGTGTCATGACGCTAATCACGGGCTACGTGCTGCAATTTTCTGGTTTTAGTCCGAATCAAGTACAGACCCAGGAAGTTCAGGTATCGATGGTATTTTTATATGGAATGCTGCCCTTGATTTGTTATCTGATCGGAGCTTATCTGTTTTCCAAATTTACTTTGGATGAAAAGGAACACCAGTTGATGCGGGTAGAACTGGAAAAACGCCGCGCATCGAACCCTAGTTAGCAGTGGGCAGAAGTCGTCGTGATAGTTGTCGGTGGAAATGCAGTGACTCGATGCTGAATAGAATCAAGGCGATCCATATACAACCAAAGGTGATCTGCCGGTCTAAGCCAAAAGGTTCGTTGAAAATAACGACCGCGATAACTAGCGATATGCTTGGTGCGATGTACTGAAACATTCCAGCAGCAGTGAGCGACAATCGAGTCACCGCAGCGGCAAAACACAACAATGGGAATGATGTCACAAACCCTGAGGCAATCAGCAGAAGATCGGTGGACAAATTGACCGCGAGGAATTCCATGCTACCTGTCTGATTCAGCCAAATGAGTCCGGCTAGGGCAAATGGCAAAACCATTAAGGTTTCGAGGGTAAGTCCGGCGACTGGGTGCAACTGTAAATTTTTACGTATGAGCCCATAGAAACCAAAACTAAAGGCGAGAGCAAGAGCCAACCAAGGAACATCGTCAAAGATTAAAAGTTGGAAGGCGATCCCACTGGCTGTGATCACTATTGCAATCCACTGAATGCCTCGTAACCTTTCACCCAGAAAAATCATGCCGAGCAAAACGCTCACGAGCGGATTGATAAAGTAACCGAGGCTGGTTTCGACAATGTTGTTATTGATAATCGCGTAGATAAAAATGAGCCAGTTAACGGATAACAGGCTTGCCGAGATGAAAAGAATTGCGATCTTGCGTTTTTCGATTTGCAGTTCTTTTAGCTGACCGGTATAGGTGAGAATGCCGAGCAGTAGAATAACGGACCAGATCACACGCTGGATCAGAATTTCCGGCGCGCTGACGTGATCAAGCAATTTGAAGAAAACCGGCGCCAAACCCCAAAAAGTGTAGGCCGAGAGTGCAAAGTACGCACCCTGGACCGATCGCTGTTCAAACACCGTTAGATTCGATCCACTGCCTGCTGAGCCAGTGTCAGTGCGACATCGATACGAGAGCGCAAACC
>JBLHQQ010000062.1:0-10554 GCA_047625245.1 Candidatus Azotimanducaceae bacterium | reverse complement strand
CGGAGGGGTCGGAAGCCTTGATCGATGTCCATGCTGCAAACATATCCGATGAGGCCGCGGTTGAGCTGTTTGTTAATCAAACTCTGGACAAATATGGCGATATAGATATCTTCTTTGCAAATGCCGGCATCTCTGGAGGTGGCGTGCCGCTCTTTGAACAGAGCGTTGAACATTGGCAAAACGTATTGAACGTTAACCTCATAGGACCTTTCCTTGCTGTGAAGTACGCTGGTCATCATATGGCTAAGAAAGGCAAGGGCAGCATCATCTGCACGGCTTCTGTAGCCGGCTTAAAAGCCAATGCCGGTGGCTCGCCGTACTCAGCCTCAAAAGCCGGTGTGATCAGCCTCGTTCAAACAGTCAGCAACGAACTTTATGGGACTGGCGTCCGCGTCAATGCGATCTGTCCTGGACTCACGGAAACCGGGATGACAAAGCCTATTTTTGACGGTGCCAGGTCTCGAGGTAACGAACATAAGATTGGCCAGCTCAACCCAATGAGCCGTTATGGCACTGCGGATGAAATCGCGAATATGGCTTTGTTCCTGGCCAGTGATGAGGCGAGCTATGTCAACGGCCAAGCTATCGCCGTGGACGGAGGACTATCCAGTACCCACCCCTTCGTTCGTCGGGGCTAAAGCCGCACCAGCGGTATACCGGTTCACAACGAGGGTGCCAATAATGTCACCCTCGACATTGATTGCGGTACGAATGGTATCAAGCGGACGTTCAATCACCAGTAATATGGCAATCGCCTCCAAGGGTATACCGACTGCGAGTAGCACCATCTGCATACCAGACATCGATGCCGAAGGCATACCGGGAGCGCCAATCGATGCCACCATAGACATCAAGAATATGGTGATCAATGCAATGTTACTCAACTCAATCCCATACAAATAGGCCAGAAATACGGCAGCCATCGCTTCAAACAGAGCGGTGCCATCCATGTTCATCGTCGCACCTAGCGGCAATACAAAACTGGTGACCGACTTGCTGACGCCAAGGTCTTCTTCACAGGTCTTCATCGAGACGGGGAGTGTGGCTGCGCTCGATGACGTGCTAAAAGCAACAATCATTGGCCTGGCGATCTTTCGAAAAAGCTCGATGGGCTTCAGACCTGTCGTCAACCAGGCGATCATTGGCAGCACGATAAACCCATGGATCAGAGTGATGACGGCAACCAGCAGCGCAAATTGAAAAAGCTGGGTTAGAAAGTCCGAAGAATGACCTTCACCATCTGAGAGTCGTATGGTGAAGTCGAATAGGATTGCGAAAATACCAACCGGTAGAAACTTGATAACCCAACCGAGAATCTTGAAGATAACCTGGTTGATATGGGTGACGACGTCGAAGAGGGGGCTTTTCGCTGGCAATACTATGACCATTGCGATGCCGATCAGAAAGGCATTTGCGACGATACCTAAAATATTCAGCTCGACCAGCGCTGAGAGAGGGTTTGTCAGTGCCAAGCTCAAGATTTGTTGGAGCACCATCACAATCGAATCGCTACCAGGATCAATCATCCGTCCAACTGGGATTGCGTTGATGATTTCGATACTGGGGGGATAGTTGGTCCAGGGGTGAATAAAGAAGACAGCAAACAAAGCCAGCAAAATGGCAAGAAAGGTTGTTCCGAGGTAGTACAACACGGTAATTCCACCGAGCGTTCTAAGACGCAGGACATCGCCGATACTGATTATGCCGCCAATTAGCGAAAAGAAAATCATCGGCGCAATCAACATTCGAAGTGCAGACAAGAATGTTGATTTGATCAACAGGATCGATTCTGCCAGTAAACTGTCCGCAGCGACTGGCGCACCGATGAAACTTGCACAGCCGACACCTAAAAGAGCGGCTAGGAAAACTTGAAAAGTAAGATTTTTAAAAATCAACGGACTTGGCTACTTAAAAACAAGCCCGCATCATATCAAAGGGCTCTAGCGACAGCTAAGCTGATTTCCCCTCTACTACCTATGATTACCGGTTCTCGCTATAGTGCAGATAACAACAACCGCAACCCGCCTGGAAGCAGGGCGGTTCGAAGGGACCACAAGGAATGGTTGGGTATGGAATACCAAAACCAGTTTGACTTAGCGTTATTCGACCAGCTGCCTGTCGGTATCTTGACGATAGAGAGTGATTTTTGTGTCAAGCGGGGTAACAGGTTTGCCCTTGCGCTTTTACAAGTTGAGCTTGGTGCGAACCTTCGGGATATTGTTCATCCAGATTCGGTGACAGTTTTCGATTCGTTATTAAGTGATCCCTCAGCGAGAAGCGCCGACATTCAATTCTCGTCAGGCCTCAACAGCCTCTATACGAGGATTCATTTAGCTGACACCGGACGGCAATCCACCGTGATTGTCGAGGACATCTCTGAATTGGTTGCCCTGGGTCGCCAACTTAAGTCTGACAAACAGCCGGAACGTAAGTTTGTTCAAGATATTAGTAACGCCCTAACATCCACGATTGGATATACCGAACTCATCAATATGATACTGGAAGAGCGTGAAGAGTTTTCTGGTGAGCGGCTCGCATCCATTCGACGCTACGAAGGGTTAGCCCTAGAAGGATTGAAGCGCGCGGATGCCTTGATCAGAAACAAAAAGCTGGGGCCTGCTCAACAATTTTCTCCAGCCATTCCGCTTCACCGCAAACACGTGATGGTGGTCGATGATGAAGCGCAGATCACCGAACTCCTTTGTGAGTTGTTGCGAGCAAAACAGTACAAGGTCACTCCCTTTACTGAAAGTATTGATGCACTTGACTATTATCGTGACCACTGGAAAGAAATTGATCTGGTCATCATGGATCAAATCATGCCGGAAATGTCGGGGATAACCCTGGCAACGGAATTACTGGCCTTTGATCGACTACAGCACATTGTTCTCTGCACCGGTGATCAAAAGTCAACCCAAGAACAGGTGGCCGGTAAGGTCAAGATCAAACATTTCTTAAGCAAGCCCATCGATATTAATGAGCTGACCCAATTGGTCAGCAGTATTATCGACTAGTCGATCGCGGCAGTGAGGGTCTCGCCAATTGGATAGTGCAAAACAAGATCACAAATAGGATCAAGGTCTGTTTGTTCGTTGTTAACGATCACTAAATTTGCGCCTTGCTGCTTAGCAACCCTGGGAAAACTCGCTGCCGGGTAAACCGTGAGAGATGATCCCACAGCAATAAAAAGATCCGCTCCTAAGGTTGCCTGCTCTGCTAATCGCATTTGTTTTTCTGGCATAGCCTGGCCAAAGGAAATAGTCGCGGTTTTGATAATGCCGCCACAGTCACTACAGTAAGGCACTGTTTCATCGGCACTAAACACCGCCTGGATTTGGCTCAGCTCATACCGCTTGTGACAAGACAAACAGGTCGCGTAGTTGGCATTGCCATGCAATTCAATCACCCTTCCATCAGGAATACCTGACTTCTGATGCAAACCATCTATATTTTGAGTGATCACACTGTCAACCTTTCCCATCGTAACCAGTTTAGCAACTGCGAGATGGCCGGTATTCGGCTCGGCCTTTGCCATCACATCACCACTAAATTTGCGCCGCCAGGACTCTCGCCGAATGTCTTCGCTGGCGACAAAATCTGAAAATTCGATTGGCCGCATCGACTTCCAGATACCGTTCGGTCCGCGAAAATCGGGGATGCCAGATTCAGTGCTGATCCCGGCTCCGGTAAAAACTACAATGTTATTGGCCCCCTGTATCATGTGGCGAAATTGGCTTAGCTCGTCTTTAGTCATGTTCTAAACCTTGCCACAGTCCTATTTACAGTGCCATGTCTGTTTGGCACAGTGGACGCAAATTCAACAGTCACCGCTAAACCGTCACCAAAAAACCGCCACCAAAAAGAAAGGCACTACAATGGGCATCTACGAGAAATACTTCTTACCAAAAATGTTAAACGCTTTAATGAAATCACCGGATCTTGAAGCTTTACGGCGTCGATGGGTGCCGGTAGCGGAAGGCAAGGTACTGGAAGTGGGTATTGGTTCAGGCTTGAACCTTCCTTTCTATCAATCAGGCGTATCGGTGATTGGTGTCGACCCTTCTCTTGAACTTCAGGCCTACGCTCAGGAAGTGGCGGACAAATCAAGCATTGCCGTTGAATTTCTGGGCCAGGGTTGTGAGGATTTACCATTTCCCAACGACCATTTTGATACCGCAGTTGTGACCTGGACTTTTTGCACAATACCGGATCCCGATACTGCCTTGATGGAGATTCGCCGCGTACTAAAACCTTCCGGCAGTTTGATTTTTATTGAGCACGGCCGAGCCAAGGACGCAGCGGTCGCGGTTTGGCAGGACAGAATCAATCCCCTCTGGAAACGGCTTGCGGGTGGTTGTCATCTGAATAGAGAACCCGACCAGACAATTTTGAGCCATGGTTTTAAGTTTGAAACTTTGGAGGAGGGCTTTATACCCGGCCCACAGTTCGCCACATATAACTATAGAGGCATTGCGAAACCGATCTAGGCCCTTTGATTCTGTTTGAACCCCTCAGGACTATTTTCCTGCATAAACGCCACAACCTGGGCTGCGCATTGGAGGGGTGTCCCCTCGGATGAGTCCACCTCTATATCGTATTGACCGTGAGCATGGCAGCTATGAAAGTGTCCGTAGGCCGTTCCTGGGAACCGCCCTGGCCGACTTTTTTCTCTGGCGTTGATCACGTTGAGCGGGCAGCGCACACCCACAAAGGTCACATCTAAACCTTCAAAGGCCTCCATGTAGTCCTGCAAAAAGTCTGGCTCAAAGAGAATGTCATCAATAATGATGTTATTTCCGGACCTGGCCATCGCGGCCATTGCCCGGCGCATACCGCGTAACATCGTCCTGCCAGCTTCCCCAAATTGAATCGCTGTATAGGGCTTTTCTTTGTCAGTGACAGGCACAACATTCAGGCCTTCAAATCCCATGGTACCCGGCGGTGAATTGAGACCGCGAAATTTGTCGGGTAGGCCATCTCGAAACTGATCCAGCGCGACATGCAGGTAAGGCTCATCCAACGTCGCTTGAAGGGCGTGGGCGAGCGATGTTTTACCTGCACTAGAAGTGCCGTTCAGAAATATGACTTTGCCAGGATTCATAACGCTCGATGGGTCAAATGCTGTGCAATGCTTACACAGAATGCGACTATTGACCAGACATCAGGAGAAACAGATTGAGTAGACGAGACCATCAACCATTTTGGCTCAAAGCATTTCGTGACCGACTGAACGAAACCTACGTCAATCATTTTATACGGCCAGGATTCACAGCTTCCGGACGAGACCTGCGGGTCATGTTTCCACGATACCTAGAAATTTCAGGCACCAACATTAAAGTCGCAGATCATGTTCATTTCATGGCTTTAAGAGACAAACCCATTCGTTTGGCAGTGTTCGAAGGCCTAGGCGGGATTTCTATCGGCAGTTACTCCATCATCAATCCCGGAGTCAGGATCACCAGTGCATCTGAGGTTCGAATTGGAGAAAGTTGCATGTTAGCGATGGACTGCTATTTATCCGATGCAGACTGGCACGACCTAAATCACCGAATCTATGCGCCAGGATCAACAGCACCGATCACCCTCGGTGACAATGTTTGGATTGGCGACGGTGCCCTGGTCACAAAAGGGGTTTCAATTGGAGACAACAGCATTGTTGGCGCTAAGGCAGTGGCGACGAAAGATGTACCGGCCAACTCCGTTGTGGCAGGTAATCCTGCCAGAGTCGTGAAAGAATTATCTGATGAGCACATCACAACACGTCGGGATCTGTTCAACATGGCCCAAAGCTATGACGAGTTTGAGGCAGACTATTATAGGAAGTTGCTTAAGGGTAATCGATTTGCTAATTGGATGAGGTCATTGCTCTGGCCAGGATCTCAGGATTAGTTGATGTCCCCGTAGTATTGTTGGCGTTGTGCAATAAGTAGATCGCGATCAACTTCATAGTGCTGGGTTTCTCGACAGCCTAAATTTGTACTCGCCATCACACAGCCATACTGAGCGCAGGCTTCGGGAGAGACTTGCTCCAGCATGCCAAAGATATACCCAGCGCGAAATGCATCTCCGCAACCGGTGGGATCAACGATAGCTTGATTGGGTATGGCAGCCACATGGCTCGACGGTCGATTTACGGAGTAAAGATCAACCCCCTGCGCACCACGAGTGATAATCACTTCGTGGGTGGCGATGATCTCTTCAGCAGACAACTCTGAGTTGGTTTGCATGATTTCCCATTCATGGTCGTTACAAATCACAAAGTGAGACAAACTTAGGAGTTCTTGGATCTCCTCAAGCTTGAATTCGGCAAGTCCCTGGCCGGGATCAAAAATGACTGCGAGCCCGGATTTCGCGATATTCCTTGCTTGACGCAGCATGATCGGCGCGTCTTCGGGTGCCAGCATCGCAATCGAGAAGTTCTCGAAGTGAGGGATCTCGCGTGGCAGAATTCTATCAACAGAGAGGGAAGCGCCCGGATTAAAGGCTGTAATCTGATTGCCATTATCGTCGGAAAAAATGATGCAGTGGGCGGAATGGTCATATGATTCGTCTACGCATACATAACGAGTATCAATGCCTTCACGTTCGAGATGGGGCATATAGTGATCATGAAAATCAAGACCGACCGAGGTCAACGTCGTGACAGGGACGCCAATCTTGTTCAATCCATAGGTGATGTTCATACCACAGCCACCAAAACTAGTGCTGAGCCTTGCGAGCTGCAAAGAAATGTTGAGCCCAGCCGTTGGATAGCGACTTTCATATTCTTCAAACGAGCCAGAATAAGATCCTAGAAAGTCTATCGCAGCACTGCCACAGACCAATACTGAAGTCATGGATTTGCAATCCTTATTCCATTCGTAGAAAGTGTTTTCCGTCCCGATCTATGGCCAGAAACGACACTATGAATATAAAAATGCTGATAAAAGCCGCAATCTTCTGTGCCTGTTGGCCAAACATTGCGACCTCTGAATCGGCGAAGGGCATTCTACCCCAATCGTTGATCTTAAGCCTGCAGGTCCGAGAATTATTTGACTACCGCTGTCCACGAAACAATCAGTGTCGACTGAAATGTATGGTTGATCAGTATGAATCATCTTCCTTCCAGAATGTTCGCCGCGCTGAACTGGCCAAGGGAGATGAGTATTGGGTGTTTGGAGCAGTACATATTGATTCTTTGGGCAAAGGTCACAAGTCGATTGGTTTTGTGCCAGAACCACCAGCTTGCGTGATGGGTGACCTCGAATTTGTCGCCACCATCCCAGTTGTCGATGGCACTCTAAATAGCCTACCGGACGAAGTGATTTTTGATCTGTCACCTAGCAGTTAAGCAGCGTGGACCCCATCCAAAAATTCCTCGTCGCAACTACTCTATGGGTATTTAGCCAACTAGCTTTCGCTGAGACTGTCCACATTGCCGCGGCTGCAAATTTCGCCGCCCCCGTGAAGGCAATCATCAATGCGTTTGAATCGAAGACGGGTCACAAGGCTGTGCTTTCTCTAGGGTCATCAGGTAAATTCTATGCTCAGATATTAAATGGAGCACCTTTCGACGTATTCTTCTCCGCCGATCAGGTCAAGCCCGAGGGTCTGGAAAAACAAAACCAAACGGTTCAAGGCTCCCGCCGAACTTACGCAGTCGGTGGGCTCGTACTCTGGTCGAGCCAAAGACATCTTATCGACAACAGCCCCGCTATATTACAGAGTGGTCGCTTTTCCAGACTAGCTATGGCTAACCCAAGACTCGCACCATACGGCGCTGCTGCGGTCGAGGTGTTAGAAGCTTTGTCGTTGCGTGTTGAAACCGAACCAAAATGGGTTCAAGGAGAAAATATTTCCCAAACCTTTCAGTTCGTGAGTACTGGTAACGCGGATCTCGGATTTGTGGCGCGTTCTCAATTAATCTCAAATACGAACATTCAAAAGGGTTCTCAGTGGCTGGTGCCAGAGCACTATCATCAACCGATACGTCAGGATGTCGTGCAACTTAAGAGAGCAGAAACTAATCAGGCGGCTGAGGCCTTACTGTCTTTTATCAAAACATCTGCGGCGCGTGAAATTATCGAGTCCTACGGCTACTCTTGGCCTAATTGAGAATAGCGGCGGACTTCAATTGTAGAAATACATTCCGACCGACCTCAAGCGATAAGGAATCCACAGAACGGCGAGTGATATTTGCCAGCAATGAGGTTTGACCATGCTTGCCTTTAACGGTGGCCGTTATTAGCACCATTGAGCCGTCCTTGCTGGGTTCCAGACCACTTATTTGCGCAGGCATACTATTCAGAATACTGGTTTGGTGCGGTTGAATCAGGCTAACACTGACGTCTCGGGCTTGAACCCTAACTCGTATTGTCTCACCCACCTGCTGTCCATTTTCTCGAACTAATAGATGGCCGCCAGCAAACTCAACTCTTTGTAACCCCCATTCCTTCTCGTGTTCCACAACCTGGCATTCGACCAGCACTGCGAGATCAGAATCACCGTGGGCAGCTTTAGAAATGGTCGAAAAAGTCTCTCCAACGGGGCCATTTGCGACAACTCTGCCACCATCGAGCACCACCAACCAATCTGCCAGGGAGGCTAGTTCATCCGCTGAGTGACTTACATAAAGCATGGGGATATTCAACTCAGCCTTCATCTTCAGAAGATAAGGCAGTATTTCAGCCTTCCTTTGAAAATCTAAAGAGGCCATAGGCTCATCTAACAAGAGCAGTTTGGGGTTTGAGAATAGAGCCCGAGCAATCGCCACCCGTTGCTGTTCACCTCCCGATAGCGCCCCGGGTTTACTGTCTAGGAATGGTTCAAGGCCAAGCATTTCCAGTATCCGTTTTTCATCAGGTCGTTTTTTGTCAGATTGTTGCTGGACCGCACGCTTACTGGCGTAACGTAAATTGGCTGCAACGTCGAGATGAGGGAACAAACTCGGCTCTTGGAATACATATCCAATACGTCGCTGTTCCGCCCTGGTTAACCGGCCATCGTCTTGCCAGCAACGATCACCGAGGTAAATTTGCGCCTTTGGCAATGCAAGTAGACCGGCCACGGCTCGCAGTAGGGTAGTTTTACCTGAGCCTGATACGCCGAAGACTCCTGTGATGCCGGTAGACGGCAGATCTAGATCAACATTTAGTTGAAATTCTCGACCCGAGCGCCAACGGTGATCAAACCGCACAATCAGCCCTGATTCAGATTTCTCTGATGTAGAGTTCACAAACGCCAACCTGAGGATTCACGAGTCCTCTGGGTCGTGTAGAGGCAGAGTAAGACGAGAAACGAAAAAACTAGCAGGAGTAGTGACAAACCATGGGCCTGATCAAAGGCCAGAGCCTCAACATGGTCGTACAACTGCACCGAAACAACTCGAGTTTCGCCTGGAATATTACCGCCAATCATCAATACCAGACCGAATTCTCCAACCGTATGGGCAAATCCTAGTATCGTCGCAGTCATAAAACCGGACTTAGATAGAGGTAAGACAATTGAAAAGAAACGATCGATAGGCCCAGCGCCTAGTGTCGCAGCAACCTCTAGGTGCCTATTATTCAGGCCCTCAAAGGCATTTTGAAGGGGCTGCACAACAAATGGCAGGCTATAAATCATCGAGCCAATCACCAGCCCCGTGAAGGTAAAAGGTAAGGTGCCAAGCCCGAGAAAAATGGTGGCCTGGCCAAGAGGACCATTGGGACCCAGTGCCACCAGAAGATAGAACCCCAGAACTGTAGGTGGCAATACCAGCGGCAAAGCAACCAGCGCACTGATTGAAGCTTTAGCCGGGTGCTTTGTATGTGCCAGCCACCAGGCGAGAGGCGTACCGAGGAATAGAAGGAGAACTGTCACCACAGTAGCAAGCTGCAGGGTGAGAATAATCGCAGTGATATCTGCCGGTGACAGTCCCATCAGGCGCTCTTTCTTTCCGGCTTATAACATCGAACAGCATCAATAATCTGGCCCAGGTCGTCCTCAGAAACATCCAAATGAACTACCCATCGGGCACCAGAAATGCACACGCCATGCTTCGCCATATGCGATTTTAATCGTTTGATGTCAGTCTTGGGGTCTAACATAAGCATGTTAGTCTGGGGGGCTTCAGCGAGCTTCAAGTTCGAATTTGATGTGATATTTTCCGATAAATATTTAGTATATTCATGGTCTTGAGACAACCTCTTTACGTTTGACTTTAATGCGTAAAGACCCGCAGCTGCGATGACACCCGCCTGACGCATACCGCCCCCAAGCATTTTTCGCCATCGGCGAGCCTGATGAATCGTTTCCTTGTCACCGACTAGCAACGAACCGATGGGACTTCCTAATCCCTTAGAAAGACACAAAGAAACTGTATCAAAGTGCTGGCAGATCTCACTGATCTCAACATTCTGGGCAACCGCTGCATTAAATGCCCGTGCACCGTCTAGATGCCGTCTCAACTGGTGGCGCCTGGCGAGATCGCTCCAATCTTGAAGATAATCAAGATCCAAAACTTTGCCGGACTGAGTATTTTCAAGGCAAAGCAGTCGTGTAATCGCAAAATGAAAGTCGTCTGGCTTAATCAAA